>NZ_POHV01000158.1:0-271 GCF_002884345.1 Pseudomonas sp. GW456-12-10-14-LB2 | reverse complement strand
CCCACGGCGTGCCGTTCGAAGTCCACGGCGAGCGAGGCTCCTCCTGGGATTCCTTCGTCAAGCGATGGATGCCGGGCTGGGATGAGCCGCAGATCACCTACGGCGACTCGGATCCAGCGATCGGCGCCCAGGAGGTGAAGGTCCTCCTGGAGAGAGGTGCCGAAGGTGTCGCCGAACTCGCCCGGTTGGCGGATAGGCGCCTCGGCGTCGGCTTTCCCGACAAGGTGACCGCCTCCCCGGAACTCGGAGACGAACTGGAACGCCTCATCCA
>NZ_POHV01000157.1:0-272 GCF_002884345.1 Pseudomonas sp. GW456-12-10-14-LB2 | reverse complement strand
TCTCTAGATTAGTCCGTGTGCCACGAGCTGCCGATAATGCTGGCCTAAAACCGTCAACTCGCACGATTTGCTATTCATGGCGGCGTGCCACATATGTGCCTCGCCCACTGGCCGTACCAAGTTGACCTTCACATAGCGCTGCAAGACCGCAAAAATCGCATTCTTTTGTGGATCAGGCGGCGGGATATTTGGATCGGCCTTTTGCTCCTCGGAGCGCTCCGGCTCGTAGCCGGGATCGAGCGGAAAATCATAATCAGCGCGCGGAAAATGAG
>NZ_POHV01000156.1:0-272 GCF_002884345.1 Pseudomonas sp. GW456-12-10-14-LB2 | reverse complement strand
CGCCTGCACTGCGTGTTCGTCGACACCGGCCTCCTGCGCCACGGCGACCGCGAGCGCGCCGAGAAGGTGCTGGGCCAGGAGCTGCGCCTCAACCTGAAGGTCGTGGACGCCTCCAAGCTCTTCCTCGGCCGCCTCAAGGGCGTGACCGACCCCGAGCGCAAGCGCAAGATCATCGGCAAGACCTTCATCGAGGTCTTCGACGCCGAAGCCAAGAAGCTCAAGGGCGTCGAATTCCTGGCCCAGGGCACGCTCTACCCCGACGTGATCGAGTC
>NZ_POHV01000155.1:0-272 GCF_002884345.1 Pseudomonas sp. GW456-12-10-14-LB2 | reverse complement strand
CCCCCGCGTCCTCGCCCTGGAGGAGCGGCTTGGAGAACTCCACGTACCAGTCGCAGACGACGCCCCACACGAAGGCGTGCAGCGCGTTCGCCGCGTGGTCGAAGCGGAAGGCCCCGAGGCTCGCGTCCACCTCCTCGCGCACCCGCGCCGTCTCCCCCAGGATCCAGCGGTTCACCGGGGCGGTGGCCGGCGGGACGCTGCCCGTGCGGGGGACGGCCAGGACGCCGTTCATCTCGGCGAAGCGGTGGGCGTTCCAGAGCTTGGTGGTGAAG
>NZ_POHV01000154.1:0-272 GCF_002884345.1 Pseudomonas sp. GW456-12-10-14-LB2 | reverse complement strand
CGACCAGCGAGTGCGCCGACGCGGTGTTGATGATGCGGCCCCAGCCCTTCTTCTTCATGCCCGGGACGGCCGCGCGAATGGCATGGAAGGCCGAGGACAGGTTGATCGCGATGATCTGGTCCCACTTCTCCGGCGGGAATTCCTCGATCGGCGAGACGAACTGGATGCCGGCATTGTTGACGAGGATGTCGACCGAGCCGAACGACTTCTCGCCGAGCGCGATCATCCCGGCGATCTCGGCCGGCTTGGTCATGTCGGCGGGCGAATAGACC
>NZ_POHV01000153.1:0-273 GCF_002884345.1 Pseudomonas sp. GW456-12-10-14-LB2 | reverse complement strand
TGAGAATGCGATTCGTGCGGCCGAGCAGCTCAAACTGAGCTGGAAGCCGACGCCCACACTGACCAATCTCGCCGATGTCGAGACTGCGCTGCGCACCCACCCGTCGATCCCGCGCACGCTGATCGACAAGGGCGACGTCGATGCGGCCATTTCAGGCGCGGCCAGGTCGATGCAGCGCACTTATGTCTGGCCGTATCAGATGCACGCCTCGATCGGCCCGTCCTGCGCGGTCGCCGACTTCCAGGACGGCAACATCCGCGTCTGGTCCGGCAC
>NZ_POHV01000152.1:0-273 GCF_002884345.1 Pseudomonas sp. GW456-12-10-14-LB2 | reverse complement strand
CGTCAGCAACGTGCCGACGATGATTCCGCCCATCATGGCGTAGGCCATGGGCCCCCAGAAAATCTCGCGGGCTATCGGAATCAGCGCGAGGCTCGCGGCAGCTGCGGTCAGCAGGATCGGCCGCATACGGTGCTCGGTGGCTTCGACCACGGCTTCCCAGGCTGGCCACCCCTCTTTCTTGAGGTCCTCGATCTGCACAATCAGGATCACGGAATTGCGGACCAGGATGCCGATGAGCGCGAGCACGCCCAGGATCGCCACGAAGCCCAGCGG
>NZ_POHV01000151.1:0-273 GCF_002884345.1 Pseudomonas sp. GW456-12-10-14-LB2 | reverse complement strand
GTTCAAGGAACAGCTGAACCGGCTGGCCGCCTGCTCCATGCAGATCGGCCTCTGGGACGGGCGCGACAGCGCCACCACCCTCAACGTCCCGCCGTTCCGCAGCCTGGAGCTGTGGCGCCCCCGCGCCGGGGAGGGGGACGACGAGGCCGGCCGCACGGTGCGCTTCGATCCCGAATTCTACGAGACCCTGATCCGGCACGCCCTGCCGGTGGACGTGCGGGCGGCCCGGGCCTTCTCGGGCTCGGCGCGCAAGCTCGACCTGCTGTTCTGGAC
>NZ_POHV01000150.1:0-273 GCF_002884345.1 Pseudomonas sp. GW456-12-10-14-LB2 | reverse complement strand
CCTTATGTGGGCGCCATGCTCCAGAACATGGCCTCCCTCCCCCCCCGAGATCGCGCGACGCCGCACGTTTGCGATCATCTCGCACCCGGACGCCGGCAAGACCACGCTGACCGAGAAGTTCCTCCTCTTCGGGGGGGCCATCCAGATGGCCGGCCAGGTGCGCGCCAAGGGCGAGGCGCGGCGCACGCGCTCGGACTTCCTCCAGATGGAGAAGGACCGCGGGATCTCCGTGTCCGCCTCCGCCATGTCCTTCGACTACGGGCGGTTCCGCTT
>NZ_POHV01000149.1:0-273 GCF_002884345.1 Pseudomonas sp. GW456-12-10-14-LB2 | reverse complement strand
GTACGGGTGGGAACTCCCGGTCGACGCCGCACCCTGACCATCGTCGATCTAAACAGCGGCGTCGCAACCCAGCCGGCGCCAGATCTCGATCTGGTCAGCGGCCTTCTTGATTGGTCGCCGAATGGCGACAGGCTTCTTGTGTTTGGCCGCCAGGGCGCCGTGCCTTGGGAAGACGGAATATTAATCGAGGTCGATCCACTTGAAGGTCGCCGCCTTGATCTGAGCCGCAATAAGGTCAAGCTGCAAGTCGAGTATCGCGACATCGGCATGCCC
>NZ_POHV01000014.1:0-151060 GCF_002884345.1 Pseudomonas sp. GW456-12-10-14-LB2 | reverse complement strand
TCCGGGAGAGGGCTGGGCGGGCGGCGTTCCGATGAGGGCAGCGATGTTCAGCCGATCACAAACCCCAAGGCGCACAAAGTCTATCTCCACCCACATCATTAGTTTAGAAATTTCTGAACTAAGTATTTGCCCGTAGCGATTCTTCCGCCTCACTACATTTCGCAGAATCGGCCCACAGCGGTGCCCGTGCTCCTTGCGAATACGGTGCGCCGACATAAATAAAACAAAGACGATGAGGCCCTACCCGTGGACAAGATTCTTCACCAACCACTGGGCGGCAACGAAATGCCGCGCTTCGGCGGCATCGCCACCATGCTCCGACTCCCCCATGTACCGACCGCTGCCGGCCTGGACGCTGCCTTCGTTGGCGTGCCACTGGACATCGGTACTTCGCTGCGCCCCGGCACCCGCTTCGGGCCGCGCGACATCCGCACCGAATCGGTAATGATCCGCCCGTACAACATGGCCACCGGCGCTGCGCCGTTCGACTCGCTGTCGGTTGCCGACATCGGTGACGTGGCAATCAACACCTTCAACCTGCTCGACGCCGTGCGCATCATCGAAGAAGCCTACGACAACATCCTCGAGCACAACGTGATCCCGATGACCCTGGGTGGCGACCACACCATCACCCTGCCGATCCTGCGTGCGATCCACAAAAAGCACGGCAAGGTCGGTCTGGTACACATTGATGCCCACGCTGACGTCAACGATCACATGTTCGGCGAGAAGATCGCCCACGGTACGACCTTCCGTCGCGCCGTCGAAGAAGGCCTTCTGGACTGCGACCGCGTGGTGCAGATTGGTCTGCGTGCGCAGGGTTACACCGCTGACGACTTCAACTGGAGCCGCGATCAGGGCTTCCGCGTGGTGCAGGCCGAAGAGTGCTGGCACAAGTCGCTGGAACCGCTGATGGCCGAAGTGCGCGAGAAAGTCGGTGGCGGCCCGGTGTACCTGAGCTTCGACATCGACGGCATCGACCCGGCGTGGGCGCCTGGCACCGGCACTCCGGAAATCGGTGGTCTGACGACCATTCAGGCGATTGAAATCGTTCGCGGCTGCCAGGGCCTCGACCTGATCGGCTGCGATCTGGTAGAAGTCTCGCCCGCTTATGACACCACCGGCAACACCTCGCTGCTGGCCGCCAACCTGCTGTACGAAATGCTCTGCGTACTGCCGGGCGTCGTCCACCGCTGAGGGTCGGGTCATGAACGAACGTGATCAGGTTCTGAAAGCGGCCGCCGATCTGGTGTCCGCCTTCGCCCGCAACGATCGCGAAGCCTACTTCGGCGCATTCAGCGCCGATGCCAGCTTCGTGTTCTACACCCTCGAACAGCCCCTGCTGTCGCGCGATGCCTACCAGGCGTTGTGGGACAGCTGGCGCGCCGAGGATGGCTTCGAGGTGCTGTCCTGCACATCGAGCAACGCCTTCGTAAGCCTGCAGGGTGACGTGGCGATTTTCATCCATGACGTGGCCACCGAGCTGCGCATGCAAGGGGAGCAACACTTCAGCCAGGAGCGCGAGACGATTGTTTTCAAGAAACAAGCGTCGAGCCTAGAACAACAAGGCCATTGGCTGGCCTGCCACGAACATTTGTCCGCAATGCCGGAAGGGCTGCCATCCCCTTAGCCAAGACAGGTGACGCTCACGCACGATGAGCGCGCCTTTATGATCGGAGCAGATCATGAATAACAACAACAAAGACCAAAGCCTTACGCAGATTGAAACCCACGGGGTCGAACAGATCCCGGACAACGAACGTACCGCCGGTCCCGTGGACTTGTTCCGCATGATCTTTGGCGGCGCGAATACCTTTGCCACCGCCGTGCTCGGCAGTTTCCCGGTGCTGTTCGGCCTGTCCTTCCAGGCGGGCGTCTGGGCGATTGTCTCGGGCGTGCTGCTCGGCTCGCTGATCCTCGCACCGATGGGCCTGTTCGGTCCGCTCAACGGCACCAACAATGCCGTGTCGTCCGGTGCGCACTTCGGCGTGCACGGGCGGATCGTCGGATCGTTCCTGTCGCTGTTGACCGCCATCGCCTTCTTCTCGCTCTCGGTGTGGAGTTCGGGGGATGCGTTGATCGGTGGTGCGAAACGCCTGATCGGCCTGCCGGAAACCGACCTGACCCTGGGCCTGGCCTACGGTCTGTTCGCGATTCTGGTGTTGACCGTGTGCATCTACGGCTTCCGCTTCCTGCTGTGGGTGAACAAGGTCGCGGTGTGGAGTGCGAGCCTGCTGTTCCTGCTGGGCATCTTTGCCTTCGCCGGTCCCTTCGATTCGCACTACGCCGGCACCGTCAGCCTCGGCCAGCCAGGCTTCTGGGCCGCGTTCATCGGCGCCGCGCTGGTGGCCATGAGCAACCCGATTTCCTTCGGCGCGTTCCTCGGCGACTGGGCCCGCTACATCCCGCGTGAGACCTCGCGCAAGCGGATCATGGCGGCGGTGGTGCTCTCGCAGATCGCCACCTTCATCCCGTTCCTGTTCGGCCTGACCACCGCCACCATCGTGGCGATCCAGGCGCCGGACTACATCGCGGCCAACAACTACGTCGGCGGTCTGCTGGCGGTGTCGCCGAGCTGGTTCTTCCTGCCGGTG
The DNA here is from genome assembly GCF_002884345.1 of Pseudomonas sp. GW456-12-10-14-LB2. NCBI lineage: Bacteria > Pseudomonadati > Pseudomonadota > Gammaproteobacteria > Pseudomonadales > Pseudomonadaceae > Pseudomonas > Pseudomonas sp. GW456-12-10-14-LB2. The sequence goes on along the minus strand of NZ_POHV01000014.1, from coordinate 148,466 downwards.
TGCCTGATTGCGGTGATCGGCGGCATGTCCACCGGCACCACCTCGCTGTATGGCACCGGGCTGGACATGTCCAGCGTGTTCCCGCGCCTGCTGTCGCGGGTCAAGGCGACGCTGCTGATCGGTGTGCTGTCGATTGCCTTCATCTTCATCGGGCGCTTCGCGGCGAACCTGGTGCAGAGCGTGTCGACCTTCGCCGTGCTGATCATCACCTGCACCACCCCGTGGATGGTGATCATGATCATCGGCCTGGTGGTGCGTCGCGGCTTCTACTGCCCGGACGACCTGCAAGTGTTCACGCGCGGCGAGCAAGGCGGACGCTACTGGTTCAGCCACGGCTGGAACTGGCGCGGTCTGGGCGCGTGGATCCCGAGCGCGGCGGTCGGCCTGTGCTTCGTCAACCTGCCGGGGCAGTTCGTCGGCCCGCTGGGTGAACTGGCCGGCGGCATCGACATCAGCCTGCTGGTGACCCTCGGTCTGGCGTCGGTGATGTACCTGATGTTGCTGAGCCTGTTCCCGGAACCGGCGCTGGTCTACGGCCCGAAGGATCCCCGCAGCAAAGGCGCGCATGCGCCGGCTGAAGCGGCGCTGCGTCAGGCTGCCTGAATAAACGAATCGCCTGTGGGGGTCAGCCTTCTCCCACAGTGTTCCACCCCATAAAAAAGACAATCGGAGACACGCCATCATGGCTTTGGATTTATTCGTCGTCCTCATCTACGCCGCCGGCATGCTCTTGCTCGGCTACTTCGGCATGCGCAAGGCCAAGACCAACGAGGACTTCCTGGTCGCCGGGCGTAACCTCGGCCCGAGCCTGTACATGGGCACCATGGCCGCGACCGTTCTCGGTGGCGCGTCCACCGTCGGTACCGTCCGCCTGGGCTACGTGCACGGCATTTCCGGTTTCTGGCTGTGCGCGGCACTGGGTTGCGGCATCGTGGCGCTGAACCTGTTCCTGGCCAAGCCGCTGCTGAAACTGAAGATCTACACCGTTACCCAGGTCCTGGAAAAACGCTACAACCCGATGGCCCGCTCGGCCAGCGCGGCAATCATGCTGGCCTACGCGCTGATGATCGGCGTGACCTCGATCCTCGCCATCGGCACCGTGCTGCAAGTGCTGTTCGGCCTGCCGTTCTGGATCTCGGTACTGCTCGGCGGTGGCGTGGTGGTGATCTACTCGGCCATCGGCGGCATGTGGTCGCTGACCCTGACCGACATCGTCCAGTTCATCATCAAAACCGTCGGCCTGATGTTCATCCTCCTGCCAATCTGCCTGTACCGCGTCGGCGGCTGGGATGAACTGGTGCTGAAACTGCCGGCCACTGCCTTCAGCTTCACCACCATCGGCTGGGACACGATCATCACCTATTTCATGATCTACTTCTTCGGCATCCTGATCGGTCAGGACATCTGGCAACGGGTGTTCACCGTCAAGAACGAAAAAGTCGCTCAGTACGCCGGTAGCTTCGCGGGCATCTACTGCATCCTCTACGGTCTGGCCTGTGCCTTGATCGGCATGGCTGCACATGTGCTGATCCCGGATCTGGACAACGTCAACAACGCCTTTGCCGCGATCGTCAAACTGTCGCTGCCGGACGGCATCCGTGGTCTGGTGATCGCCGCTGCCCTGGCCGCGATGATGTCCACCGCCAGCGCCGGCCTGCTCGCCGCTGCCACCACCCTGACCGAAGATCTGCTGCCGAAACTGCGTGGCGGCAAACAGTCGAGCCTGGGTGTGAACCGTCTGTTCACCCTGCTGACCGGTGTCGTGGTGCTGGGTATTGCTCTGGTTGTGAACGACGTGATCAGCGCTCTGACCCTCGCTTACAACCTGTTGGTGGGCGGCATGCTGATCCCGCTGATCGGTGCGATCTTCTGGAAACGCGCGACCACTGCCGGCGCCATCGCCAGCATGGGCCTGGGTTTCGCCACCGCCCTGCTGTTCATGTTCAAGGATGGTCTGGATGCCAACACGCCGATCTACTACAGCCTGGCTGTGGGTCTGGTGAGTTTTGTGGTGGTCAGCCTGATGTCGCGTCGCCCAAACGTGGTGGCCAGCGCGATCTAAGCTGAAGCCGTAGCAACAACTTTCTTCGGCGGGTGTGGCGTCGGTTGCCACACCCGTTTTTTTCGTCTGGAGAAAATGCTTGATGAAGATTGTTTCTCGCGATCAGTGGTTCGAAGTGCAAACCCTGAGCGACGGCATTCGGCTGATTCACGAGCCGTTCATCCGCCCGTTCTATCGCTGCAACCTCTGGCACATTCAGGGGCGGGACAAGGATCTGCTGCTCGACAGCGGTTCCGGGCTGGTCAGCCTGCGCGAGCAACTGCCGTGGCTGACCGAGCGGCCGCTGGTGGCAGTAGCCAGTCATTGCCATTTCGATCACATTGCCGGACATCACGAATTTGCCGAACGGCTGGTACATCCGGCCGAGGCGGACATTCTGGCGGCGCCGGATGGTGAGAATGATCTGAGCCGGGCCTTCGTCGGCGACGACATGTTCGAAGCGCACCCGGATTGCCCGTTGTGCTACGCCGAATACCGGGTCAAGGCTGCGCCGGCCACCGGTTTTGTCGAGGATGGCGATGTGCTGGACCTGGGCAACCGCGCGTTGCAGGTGCTGCACACGCCGGGCCATTCACCGGGCGGGATCAGCCTCTACGAAGCGGCCAGCGAAACCCTGTTCAGCGGCGACATCATTTACGACGGGCCGTTGATCGAAGACGCCTACCATTCCAACCTCGACGACTACGCCGCCAGCCTGCGCCGCTTACAGGCTCTGAAGATTCGCACCGTGCATGGCGGTCACTTCGGCAGTTTTTCCGCAGAGCATCTGCACGGGATGATTGACGAATGGTTGCGCCGCCACGCCTGAGGCCTGCTGTACTTCAGTCAGACTAACAACACAAAGATCTGCCATGAGAAGAGCTGCCGTGCGTGCTGCCGTGCACCGGTTCATCCTGCGCCTGCTGGAAAATCGTGAATTCGACGACAACACCAGCCTCGCGCAGCTGGGGCTGGAAAAAGCGGATATCGAGGATCTGATCTTCCATCTGGAAGATGAATTCGGCCTGACGGCCTTCACCGCCGAAGAGGACCGGATGCTCAAGACCGCGAAGACCGCGAATGACCTGAGCCGGTTTCTGATGGAAATCGGGCGTCACTGAAAACAAAAGATCGCACCCGCCCGCCACTCCAATGGAGCGACAGCCGGGTGCGATCTTTTGTCGTTTAAATCCTTTGATCCTTCAAAGCGGGGCATTACCGCCGACGTGGCTGACGCCGACGCTGTTCGTCATCGGTGCGAATCGGGACCGGTTGCAGAGGCGGTTCGATCAAGCCGAGGGCAACACCCAAATCGTGCAGCCAGTTTTGAATTTTCTCTTTCATCGTCATGCCCCCTTCAGGGTGGTGCTGAGCGTCCGGAATTCTGAGGCCGCTTCGCACTGATAATAGTCCGAAGTCCTACGCAATGCTCGGCCAAATCCGCAATGATCTGTTACTGAATTGATCCAAATCCCTGACCGTTCGTTCAAGCCGTTTCCCGCACGTCTTCGCCAGCCACGGGATAGAGCGCCTGCTGCTGTTCGATCCAGGCATTGAGGTTGGCACCGACCATGCCCCGCCGCCACATGAGCCATGTTGTCGCACTGGCAAAAGGCTCGGCCAGCGGGTGCACCGCCACGCTTTCGCGCCCCGGCAGGCTTGCGAGCATCGACTCCGACATCAGCGCCACACCACTGCCGGCAATCACGCAGGCGAGCATGCCCTGATAGGACTCGATCTCCATCGCCCTCCCCATCGCCGCCTGATAGTGGGCAAACCACGCTTCCAGCCGCGCACGATAGGCGCAGCCATGGCGAAAGGTGAATACCGCCCGACCTTCGACATCCCTGGCGCTGTGTATCGGCGGGTGATCGGCCTCGCTGATCAGCACCAGCCGTTCGTTGCACAGTGGCACACCGTCGATCCCGGCCAATTGCGGCGGGCCGTCCACCAGCGCCGCGTCGAGACGCCCGGTGAGCAGGCCTTCGAGCAATTCACCGCTGGGCCCGGACTGCACCTGAAGATTCACCGCCGGATATTGCTTGTGATACCGCGCCAGCAGCGCCGGCAAATGGATCGCCGCCGTGCTGTACAGCGTGCCGAGCACGAAATCTCCCGCCGGTTGCCCGCCCATCACCGCTGCACTCGCCTGATCGCGAAGGGCGAACAGTTTGCCGGTGTAGTCCAGCAGGACTTTTCCCGCAGGCGACAACTGCAAACGCTGACGCTCACGGACGAACAGTTCGACACCCAGTTGCTCCTCCAGCTGTTTGAGCCGGGTCGACAGGTTCGACGGCACGCGGTGCAAACGTTCGGCGGCGCGGGTGATCGAGCCCTCCTCTGCCACGGCCTGGAAGATCCGCAATTGGCTGAACTCCACAACCTTTCTCCTGAACAGAACAAGTTACTCACTATTATTCAATTTTAAAGAAAGTCAATCAGTCCTAGCCTGACGGTCATTGAACCTCCAACGGAATTCAGACCATGTCACCGCTGATTCGCTTATCCGCCTGTTTCATTGCCCTGATGATGGCCATGGGCATCGGGCGTTTCGCCCTCACCCCGCAGCTGCCGCACCTGCTCAGTGAAGGGCAGATCGACCTGACTGCCGCCGGTCTGATTGCGGCGGCCAACTACCTCGGTTACCTGCTCGGCGCGGTGGATGCGATGTTTTCCCGCCGGCCGGATCAAGTACAGCGGCGCCTGCACGGCGGTCTGTGGTTGTGTGTGTTGCTGACGCTGGCATCGTTCTGGGCCAACGGTTTCTGGTCGCATTTGTTGCTGCGCTTCGGTACCGGTGTGGCGAGTGCCTGGGTGCTGGTGATGATTACTGCGTTGAGTCAGCCGCTGGCTGCGGCGGCGGGTCGTCCGCGATTGGGCGCGCTGGTCTTTGCCGGGCCGGGGCTGGGGATTTTTCTGACGGGATTGCTGGCGCTGTTCTCACATCTGGCGCAGCAGACTTCCGCGACTCTGTGGCTGATCTATGCCGCCGTGGCGCTGGTGATGTTGCTGGGAATCGTGCGGATCCTGCCGCAACCGGGCGGCGGTGTGCCGGTCGTGCCGGTTGCCGTGAGTTCATCAAATCGTGGCATTGGGCGCTTGGCGGTGGTGTATGCCTTGTATGGCGTGGGCTACATCATCCCGGCCACGTTCCTGTCGCAGATGGCCAACGCGCAGTTTCACGGGCAGTGGCAGGCCGATCTGTTCTGGCCGTGCTTTGGCCTCGGTGCCGCAATTGGCGTTTTGCTGGTAAGTTTGCGTCGGCACGATCCGCAAACCACCCGGCACTGGTTGATGGCGACGCTATGGTTGCAGGCTGCCGGGGTGTTCGCTTGCCTGCTGGGCAGCGGCCTCGGCCTGGCATTGGGCGTGATCCTCTGCGGCACGCCGTTTCTGGCCTGCATGCAACTGGTGATGCAACGCTCCCGGGAACTGGCGCCCCACGCCACCCAGCGCAACGCCGGCCTGCTCACCGCATGCTTCGCCGTCGGTCAACTCAGCGGGCCGTTGCTGGCGGCGGTCAGCAGCCATTTCAGCGGCGGCCTGCAACCGGCGCTGGTGATTGCCGGCAGCGGTCTGCTGATTGCCGGCGGTCTGGCCTGCAAATCGGTTACGGCTGACCGAGGGCTTTGCGCAAACGCCGACGCACCCACTGTTCCGCGCTGACGAAGGTGATGCCGAGCAACACCAGCACGGCGCCGATGATGAAGTTCAGGCTCAGTTCTTCGCCGAGCAGCACCACGCCGAACGTGACGCCGAACAACGGTGTCATGAAGGAAAACACCGCGAGGTTGGCCGCCAGATAACGGCGCAGCAGCCAGAACCAGGTCAGGTAACTGAAGAACGACACCACCAGCCCCTGGAACAGCACACTGCCCACGGCCACGACGGTCAGACTGACGTGGGTGATCTGGCCGCTGAGCAGCGCGATCAGCAACAGGCCGATGAAACCGACGATCAGTTGATAGAACAGGGTCAGGGTCACCGGCGCCTCGGACAGGCGCGAGGCGCGTACCACCACGGTGGTCGCGCCCCAACTGGCACCGGCCAGCACGCCGAGGGCATCCCCCATCAGCATGCGGTGATCGAGGTTGTCCCACGACACCCCGCCGGCAAACGCAATGGCAATCCCGACAAATGCGAGGAAGATCCCCAGCCATTGCACAGGCCGCAAGCGCTCGCTGGGCAACAGGAAATGCACGCCCAGCGCGGTGAAGATCGGCGCTGTATAGAGGAACACCGACATGTGCGCGGCGGTGGTCAACTGCAAGCCTTCGGAGATGAACAGGAATTCGAGCCCGAACAAGGCACCGGCCAGCAAGCCGCCGCGCCAGGTAGCGCCGACCTGATCCCAGCCGCCCTTCCAGCAGATCAGCAGTCCTACCAGCAACGCGGATATCCCCGACCGCCCCGCCGCCTGCATCACCGGCGCAATGTCGGTCGCCGCCCACTTGATCATCACCTGCTGCACGCCCCAGATCAGGCACAGGCCGATCATCACTTGCAGGGCAAACCCGTCGGCACTGCGCCTACTGACGCTCACCTCGACACCTCTAACACACACAACATGGCAGTTTTTCCAATGGTCAAACAAAGCCCCGGCTCTTTGTCCGGGGCGAAAAGTAGTGAGTGGATTATTAACCAGTCAGCCAGAAAAAGCCGTCTGGAAAAGACATTTCATGCTCCTGCAACGTCAGCGGAGAATGGCTGACGACTGCGCCGTCAATCGCTGGCAAGCCAGCGATGGCGTCAGGTCAGGCGACCAAGATCAACGAGCTGATCTGCCAAACCGGCTGGCCACAACAAATCCGACCGTACAGGCCAGCGCCGTGGCGAACGTCCCCCAAGCCCAATCCATCAGCGACACCTGCGCCGACCAGCCGCGCAATGTCGCCCAGTTGGTCAGGTCATAGGTGCCATAAGCGACCAGCCCGAGCAGCGCTCCCATCCGGGCGGCGCGTTGCCAGGTCAGCGACGGCAACACCACGAACACCACACAGCCGAAAACATACAGGCAATAAAAAACCGCTGCTGGCACCAGCAACGGTTTTTCGAGCATCAGCGAACCGAGCAGTTCGCGATAGGTCGGCGCCATCAGCACGCCAAGCCAGACGCCGTCGAGCAGAAGAAACGTCAGCAGCGTGGCGACGTAGGCAATCAGTGGTTTTTTCATCTGCCCGACCTCAAGTAAGCCCATGCAACATGGGCCACGTCAGGCTCAGGTTAGTTCAATGCGATCGGCGTGAATGACGATCTTGCCTTCCTTGTACAACGAACCGATGGCCTTCTTGAAGTTGCCCTTGCTGACACCGAACAGGCTGCTGATCAGCGCCGGGTCGCTCTTGTCGCTGACGGCCAGGGTGCCATCGTTTTCGCGCAACTTGGAGAGGATCTTCGAGTTCAGGCTGCTGGCTGCTTCCTGCCCCACCGGTTGCAGGCTCAGGCTGATCTTGCCGTCGGCGCGCACTTCCTTGATGAAGCCTTTCTCGCGCATGCCGGAACGCATGAACTTGAAGATTTCATTCTTGTGAATCAAACCCCAGTGCTTGTTGTTGATGACGGCCTTGAAACCCATGTCGGTGGATTCGGCCACCAGCAGATCAACTTCCTGGCCCACGCTGTAGTTGGCCGGAGTCTTGTCCAGATAACGATCCAGGCGCGCGGTCGCGGTGATGCGGCGGGTGTGCTTGTCGAGGTAGACATGCACCACGCAGTACTCGCCGGCGGTCATCTGGCGTTTTTCTTCGGAGTAAGGCAGCAGCAGATCCTTCGGCAGGCCCCAGTCGAGGAACACGCCGATGCTGTTGACTTCAACAACTTTCAAACTGGCAAATTCACCGACCTGAACTTTTGGTTTTTCAGTGGTGGCAATAAGTTTGTCGTCACTGTCCAGATAAATGAAAACATTGAGCCAGTCTTCATCTTCGCTGGGAATATCTTTAGGAATATAACGGTTGGGCAAAAGAATTTCGCCGTCGGCACCGCCGTCCAGATATAAACCGAAGTTAGTGTGTTTAACCACTTGCAAACTGTTGTAACGCCCGACTAAAGCCATTTCCAATACCCTCATTGCGTGGGCGGCATTCTACCCGGTTTTGCCGGGTTCGTCGGTCGCCAGATCGGACGGCCGAGTGAAAATCTGCGGGAGGCCTTGATTTTCCTGGATTTCGCGCCGCACGCGCGCCACTCGTCAGGCCAGCGTGACGGCTTTTGCCTGATCCCGAGGCCGGCCAGCATCCTCAAATCGAATAAATGTTGTTATTTAAAACAGCAGGTTAGCAGGATATTTCGAATAATTAATCGAGAATAATCCACCTGCACGCTGGGTTATTCCGAGGGATATTTACCAAGCAATTGTCAAGTTATTCCTGTACGATGCCTGGCCGAGTTACTTTTCTACAGGTTAATGGCCGCCATGCGTGTAAAAGCATCCACCAGCAAAGCAAAGCCAGCTCCAGCCGTTGAAACCAGCGAATCGATCAACGATCAGATCGCGGCATTCCTCAAGTCCGGCGGCGAGATCCAGCAAATTGCCAAGGGCGTCAGCGGCCAGACGTTCGGCCCGTCCAAGCAGATCAGCCTGGGCAAGAAGTAACACCCCCGCAGCACACCTGTCCAAAGGCGCTTTGAGCTTCGAAGCGTCTGGACCGGATCCCTCACAAAACCTCTCTCGCGTTTAACCAAACATTCAAAACAGCAGAAATCGACGAACGGCCCTCAATGCCGATCATTCGCCGGTATCCTTGCACGCGTCTGGATCAAGCGTTTCAGCAGGTTTGTCGCACCTGCGCTCGCTGCTCAAGGAGTGACGCATGCTCAAATCTTCCTGTTTATTGCTTGTAGGCCTGCTGGCGAGCCCGGTGGCGCACGCGCAAATTTTCCAGCGTGAGCTCGGTGACTTCGACCTCAAGCTCGGCACCACGCCCAGCCGCAGCATGGCCCAGGGGCTGGTCAAGCCTTCGGCGGTCGGCTCGTTCCACGGCGGCCTGGACTTGAGTCACGACAGCGGCCTGTATGTCGGTCAGTACGCACCGAGCATGGGCCTCACGCCGGGGAAGAATCTCGAAATCGATTCCTACGTCGGCTTTAAACAACCTTTCGATCAGACCCTCGGCTACGAAGTCGGGATGATCCATTACAGCTATCCCAAGGTCGACACCCTCGACAGCCAGGAACTGTTCGGTGGCCTGACGCTGCTGGGCAGCCGGATCGGCATCGCCCTGAGCAACGACCCGGATAAACAGAACAACACCCTGTTTGCCGACCTGGGCGGCAATCAGCCGTTCGGCATCGGGATCAGCATGAAATACACCACCCATCAGCTCAACACGCCGGTCTCGGTGGACGGGGGTTATGTCAGCAGTTTTACCGATTGGTCGGTGAAATTTTCCCGGCCGTTCATGGGCATCGACCTCGACCTGATCTACAGCAATTCGAGCCTCAGCGGCAGCGATTGCTCGGCCTATTCCGGGCATAACAGTCAGTGCGACGGACTGGTCACACTCAAGGCCGAACGCGCGTTCTATTGATTGGCTGAACTGCCGGGCCCCTCCTGTGTTCAGATTAGAATCAGACCCTCAAGGCTGGCTTTCGCAAGGATTCGCCCATGTCTAGCTGGTTCCAACGCCTCGCCGTTCTACTGATCCTGACCCTCGCCCTCGGCGCTTGCAGCCGTGTCGGCCTGGCCTATCGCAATCTCGATGTGATCATTCCGTGGACGCTCAGCGACTACCTGGACATGAACGGCGAGCAGAAAGGCTGGTTCAACGAACGCCTCAGGGAACACCTGAGCTGGCACTGCACCACGCAGTTACCGGGTTATCTGGACTGGCTGGATCGCCTGCAAACCATGGTCGAGACCAATCAGGTCACCGACGCCGCACTTCAGGCCCGCACCGCAGAGGCCAAGCAGGCAATCGCCGAAACCGCCCGGGAAATCACCCCGTCGGCGATTGAATTGCTGCAAGGCCTGGATGATCGGCAGGTCGCTGAAATGAACGACGCCTTTGCCAAAGACCTGCAAAAGCGCCAGCAGGAATACCTCAAGCCTCCGCTGTCGCAGCAGATTGCCGAACGTGGCGCGCGCATGGACAAGCGTCTCAACGACTGGCTCGGCCCGTTGAGCGCCAAGCAGGAACAGCGGGTGATGGCCTGGTCGACCGCCCTAGGTGATCAGAACACCCAGTGGATCGCCAACCGCGCCCACTGGCAAAAGCAGTTCAGCGCGGCGGTGGCGCAACGCAACAGTCCTGAATTCCCACAACGGATCGAGACGCTTCTGGTCAATCGCGAGCGGTTATGGACAGCGGATTACCAAAAGGCCTACGCCAATACCGAGGCGCAGGCCCGTTCGCTGTTCGTCGATCTGATGGCCGACAGTACGCCGCAGCAGCGCCAGCGCCTGTTGAAAAAGATCGAGGGAGTGCGCAAGGACTTCAATGATTTGAAGTGCCTGAAGGCCGCACAAAAAAGCTGAGACCACTGCGAAACCCATGTGGGAGCGAGCACGTTCGCTCCCACATTTTTTTGTGCAAACCTCAGGCGATCTGCGCTTTGGAAGCTACCTCATCGAACGTCAGCTCATCCAGCGCGTCTTCCTGATCATCCAGCACTTCGCGCGGATGATCATTGCCGGGAATGCTGCTGTCGATCAGGCTCAACAGACTGGAGCCGCGCGGGGTCAGGCTGAAGTTGTTGCCGGTGCTGCCCTCGTCTTCGCCACGGGGCTGGATGTAACCGCGCAACAGCAGCAGTTGCTCATAGTCGCAGGCAAGCGTTTTCAGGTGATCCAGATTCTCGATCGGCTGGCCCGCCGCCGCTTTTTCCGCCGCATAGTCTTCGGCGAAAGACCGTGGCGCAAAGCTGTGGCCCGCGCCGTTCTGCACTTCATGCAGCAGGCGTTCAATCAAATCCCAGTTATAAGTCGTCATCCTGATTCAACCTCCGGTGCGCGTGATTTTTTGGCGCGTTCACAGGTTGTGACCGGAGCGCTGCGCCACCGTTCAGGATTATTCGGCGCCCCGACCGACCGGCGGTCTGTCGATTTCCCGGGTGGTTGAACGACTAGTCTGAGACAGACGGTTTCAACCCCCGCAGGAGAAATCATCATGAACGTTGAGAATCATCCGGTGGTGTCGCGCGAAGAATGGCTCGCCGCCCGCAAGCAGCATCTGGCCGATGAAAAGGCCTTCACCAGGGAGCGAGACCGCCTCAGCGCCAAACGCCGCGCCCTGCCCTGGGTGAAGGTCGACAAGGATTACCGCTTCATGGGGCCGAACGGCGAATTGAAACTCGCCGATTTGTTCGGTAACCACAGCCAACTCGTCGTTTACCACTTCATGTTCGCCAAGGGCTGGGAGGAAGGCTGCCCGGGCTGTTCATTCCTCAGCGATCACATTGATGGCGCCAATCTACACCTGGCCCATCACGACATTGCGCTGGTGGCGGTGTCCCACGCACCGTTCGCCGAATTCCAGGCCTTCAAGCGGCGGATGGGCTGGGCATTCGACTGGGTGTCGTCGGACGGTTGCGATTTCAACTACGACTTCGGCGTGTGCGCCCGTGCTAAGGATGTCGACGCTGGCAAAGCTACGTACAACTACGAAAAGACCGACAGCGCCGAGGAAGAAATGCCCGGGCTCAGCGTGTTCTATCGCGCCGACAACGGCGAGATTTTCCACACTTACTCAACCTACGCGCGAGGCCTGGACTTGCTGGTCGGTGCCTACAACTACCTCGACCTCACGCCCAAGGGCCGGAACGAGGACGAGATCATGGAGTGGGTGCGGCACCATGACCGCTATGACGGCGTCGCAAAATCCAGTTGCTGCCATGATGGGTAGCCCGTCAGCGTGAACGGGTTCAATGGTGCCGCAGGATGTGCGATGCTAGGTCGAACGAGCCGTCACGGCTTCGTTCGACTATAATTGGCACATTCCCGCATCAAGAGGCCGATATGGAAAAGCTGAGTCTGCAAACCAAGAAAGCCTGGTTCGCGAAGCAACGCAGAGCCAATTTCGCGGCCAGTCTGCGCCTGGAAGGCTTTGTTCCATCTCCGACTGATGGCGATATCAAACTTCCCACCAGGGCCGCTGCCTTGAGAGCGGTCCAGCTCTTGAAAGCTTGAGCAACGATAAATACGGTTCTGACCAAGCCCCGGATTGTTATCCGGGCACTGACGTTCTTGTCAATTTGCTCGATTTACGCAACGCCGAAGACCTGGATGAAGCAGAACGCTACATCAATGAAGTCGCCTCTGCGCGTTTGGAATTCATTCCTCCTCCCTACAGCCTTGCAACGTTAAAACGGGTGCACCGCACCTTGTTTGAAGCGATCTATCCATGGGCTGGCGAAATCCGGACACTGGCGATCAGTAAAGGCAGTACGCGATTTTGCAGCCCGGAATACATTGAGCGTGAAGTCGCAAGAGAACTTTCGAAAATGGCGGACGCTGGGTGGTTTGAAGGGTTTTCCCGTCAACAACTGGTTTCAGCAGTCGCCGCTTCGTATGGCACTCTCAATGTGGCTCACCCGTTCAGGGAAGGAAATGGGCGAACCCAGCGCATCCTGTTTGAATACATCATTTTCAACGCCGGTTATCTCATCGACTGGGGGATGGTCGATCAAGAGGAATGGATCAAGGCATGTATTCACTCCTACCACGGTGATGACGATCTTCTTGTCGATGTATTCAACCGATGCATAGGCATTTCAATTGCCGAGGTCGACTTTTGAACAAGGCATCCCCCCAACGCCAGTCGCAGTGAACTTTTCGCTAGCCAGAACCCTCAACCGGTTAACCCGCCTTAACCGGAACTGAGGCCATTCCCCATGAAAACCCTGCTCAAGCTCACCCTCGCCGCCACGCTCGCCTGCGCCCTGCCCGTCTGGGCCTGCACGCCGGAGGAAGCCACCGCCAAACGCGAGCAACTGGCCAAGGAAGTCGCGAAGCTCACAGAGCAAAACCCGACAAAGGCCAAGGAGATCAACGCCGAGTTGCAGAAAATGGACCTGGGCACTGCCTCCGCCGACCTCCCGGACAAATGCCAGTTGATCGATCAGCGCTTGAAGGAACTGGGTTCGGCGGAGAAAAAAACCGAGGGATAACACCCGCTCAGACAACGGCAGGCTTCGGCATCGATCAGGCTGGATCGATACCAAAGCCTGCTTCCTTTTGTCCGGAAATTTGCATTAGTGCATTTTTTATTTGCATAAACGCATATTCAGACCTAGGGTTACCCCGAGCCTGATCGGAACCGGCCATCGGAGATGGCAACCCTTTAGCACCGATCGCTCGGCAATACCGTTATCCCGCAAACGCGGAACGTTTGTTTTCATTCATGGAGGATTGAAAAATGTTAACCACTGAAACAACGGCATTCACTGGCAACACCCTGCCCGGGTGCCTGATCGGCCATCTGCTCGACCCGCAACTGGTCGAGGTCGAAGCGGCTGTTCAACAACGCGCCCTGGCTGCTGCCAGCCTGAACTTCACCATGCAGCAACAGACCCAGACCAACTGGTGCTGGGCCGCCGCTTCCGCCTCGGTCGGCAATTATTACGGCACCGGTTCCTGGACCCAATGCGCCGTTGCCAGCGCCGCGCTGGACCGCAACTGCTGCAATCAACCGGGGCCGTGCAACGTGTACGGCTATCTCGAAGTTGCGCTGAAGATCACCCGCAGTTTCAACGGCATGAATTCGGGCTCGCTGCAAATGTCGGCCATCCAGAACCAGATCAACATGGGCCGCCCGATCGGCCTGCGCTGTGCCTGGTACGGTGGCGGTGCGCACTTTCTGGCGATCTACGGCACCAACGGCAATTACGTGCTGGTCGCGGATTCGATCTACGGCTATTCGACCCGCGCACTGAACGCGTTCCCCGGCTCCTACAACGGTGGCGGCAACTGGACTCACACTTACTTCACGGCGAAAAACCAGGGGGCGACATCATGCAACTGACTTATCCAAAGGCGCCTTCCAACGGCGTACAGACCTTGCGTCCGGCCCTGCAGGCCGCGTTGCAGACCCAGGGCTTCGGCGTCAATCGCCAGTTCGCCAGTGCGGCGCCTGCGAAAATCAGCCTGAGCGAGGCCTATCGCGGCTACTCGCTCAGCCTGGAAGATCTGAGCGATGGCAAAGGCCTGAAAGACGCCCGGCTCGGTGACTGGCATTACCTGGTGTTTGCCGACGGTGTGTCGATTGCCGATGCGCAATTGGCCGAAGTCCGCGGTCACGTCGAGTTCGCCTCGTTAAACCACGGCAACCTGGCGGCCGCTACGGTCGATGCGCTGAAACTGGCCGAGCAATCGCCACAGTTGCAGGGCAAAACCGTTGAGCTGCGAGTGTTGTTCGTTTCGGCGCTGCACGTTGTAGCGATCTGGCTGCACGCGGCGGGTGAAGATGTGCTGATCCCGATCGAGCCGACGCCCAAGGAGTCGGCGCTGCCCGGGCTGTACAGCGAGGCAGCCCTGCTCGCGCAGCTCAAACCGATAGCCGATCAGGCCAAGCGGCGCTTTGATGCCGACACCACTGGCCTGCTGGGCAGTTGATAAACCCTGGCGATAAAAAAACCCGGACCATGTCCGGGTTTTTCTTTGCCTGCCTGAAACGACTTACTCAGCCGCCGGCGCTTCCGGCTTGCGGCGCTTGAGCGGAGCCATGCCATCGCTGCTCACCAGAGAGTCTGGTTTCGGACGATTAGCGTTCTTGCGCTTGGTCGGGGTCTTGGCGGCGGTTTTCTTCTTGTCGCCCTTGGCGTCGGTCTTTTTCTTCTTCACGCCGACGGCCTTGCCCGAGGCCTTGACCTTTTTCGGTCCGCCGTAGGTGCCCTTGACTTCCTTGATGGTACGGCGCTCGAAGCTCTGCTTCAGATAGCGCTCGATGCTCGACATCAGGTTCCAGTCGCCGTGGCAGATCAGCGAGATCGCCAGACCGTCGTTGCCTGCACGGCCGGTACGACCGATGCGGTGCACGTATTCGTCGCCGCTGCGTGGCATGTCGAAGTTGATCACCAGATCCAGGCCGTCAACGTCCAGACCACGGGCCGCCACGTCGGTAGCCACCAGGATCTTCACGCCGCCCTGCTTCAGACGGTCGATCGCCAGCTTGCGATCCTTCTGGTCTTTCTCGCCGTGCAGCACGAACGCCTTGTATTCCTGGGCGACGAGGCGACCGTAGATGCGGTCGGCCATGGCCCGGGTGTTGGTGAAGACGATGGCCTTCTGGTAGGTCTCGTTGGCCAGCAGCCAGTTCACAATCTGTTCTTTGTGCTGGTTGTGGTCGGCGGTGATGATCTGCTGACGGGTGGTGTCGTTCAGCTGGCTGACCGCGTTGAGCTGCAGGTGCTCAGGGTTGTTCAGCACCTTGGCGATCATCTCGCGCAGGCCGGAACCGCCGGTGGTGGCGGAGAACAGCATGGTCTGCTGACGGTTCGGGCATTCGTCGACCAGACGCTGCACGTCTTCGGCAAAACCCATGTCGAGCATGCGGTCGGCTTCGTCGAGCACCAGCACTTCGACTTCTTTGAGGTCGAGGTTGCCAGCGTTCAGTTGCTCGATCATCCGGCCCGGGGTGCCGATCAGGATGTCCGGCACCTTGCGCAGCATGGCAGCCTGGACCTTGAAGTCTTCACCGCCGGTGATCAGGCCGGACTTGATGAAAGTGAACTGCGAAAAGCGCTCGACTTCCTTCAGGGTCTGCTGGGCCAGCTCGCGGGTCGGCAGCAGGATCAGGGTCTTGATGCTGACGCGGATCTTGGCCGGGCCGATCAGGCGGTTGAGGATCGGCAGGACGAAAGCGGCGGTCTTGCCGCTACCGGTTTGCGCCGTCACCCGCAGGTCACGCCCCTGAAGCGCCAGCGGAATGGCCGCGGCTTGCACAGGCGTTGGCTCGACAAATTTCAGCTCGGCCACGGCTTTGAGCAGGCGTTCGTGCAGGGCGAATTGGGAAAACACGGGTGCTACCTCGAAGATATGCAAAAAATCAGCTGCATAGGTTACCGGTTTCGAGCGCTCAGGCCGAGTTTCTTTATGAAATACGCCGTAATCAGTGGCTTTTTTGTTGCTCGATTTGTCTCCAACGGTAATACACAGCGTCTTAAATGCTCTAATCGCCCGTCGCGTCTTACAGAAGAATCGTCTCTCTCATGGATTTCAAACAGCTCTGGCTCAACGCCCAAGACCTCTGGGGTACCCTCGAACAGCACCCGCTCCTGCACGCCGGCCTGGCTTTGCTCCTGCTGCTGGTGATCGCGCTGGTCCTCGGACGAGTGGCGCGCTACCTGATCCTGCATGCCAGTCGCATGCTCGGTCGCCAGCCCGCGCTGCACTGGATCAATGACTTTCGGCATAACAAGGTGTTTCAGCGCCTGGCGCAGATGACGCCGTCGCTGGTGATCCAGTTCGGCCTGCATCTGGTGCCGGAACTGAGCAAGACCGCCATGGTGTTCCTCGGCAACGTCGCGCTGGCGTTCACCATTCTTTTCCTGCTGCTGTCGGTCAGCGCCCTGCTCAATGCACTGCTGGACATCTACGCCCGCACCGAACACGCCCGCACCCGCTCGATCAAGGGTTATGTGCAACTGGCAAAAATGGTTCTGTACGTGTTCGGCGCGATCATCATCGTCGCCACCCTGATCGACCGTTCGCCGCTGTTGCTGCTGTCGGGTCTGGGTGCGATGTCGGCGGTGATCCTGTTGGTCTACAAGGACACCCTGCTGTCGTTCGTCGCCAGCGTACAGCTGACCAGCAACGACATGCTGCGGGTCGGCGACTGGATCGAAATGCCGCAGGTCGGCGCCGATGGCGACGTGGTCGACATCACCCTGCACACGGTCAAGGTGCAGAACTTCGACAAGACCATCGTCTCGATCCCGACCTGGCGCCTGATGTCCGAGTCGTTCAGAAACTGGCGCGGCATGCAGCAGTCCGGCGGACGGCGGATCAAGCGCAGCCTGTTCATCGACGCCAGCGGTGTGCGGTTCATCCGCGACGATGAAGAAGAAAAACTCTCCCAGGTGCACCTGCTGACCGCCTACATGGGCCGCAAGAAAGCCGAGCTCAAAGCCTGGAATGAGGCGCAGGGCAACGTCGCGGCGATGTCGGCCAACCGCCGGCGCATGACCAACATCGGCACCTTCCGCGCTTACGCGCTGGCCTATCTGAAAAGTCACCCGGAGATCCAGCCGAACATGACCTGCATGGTCCGCCAGATGCAGACCACGGCCCAGGGCATTCCGCTGGAAATCTACTGCTTTACCACCACCACGGTGTGGGCCGATTACGAGCGGATCCAGGGGGATATTTTCGATTACCTGCTGGCGGTGCTGCCGGAGTTCGGGCTGAGCCTGTATCAGCAACCGAGCGGTGGAGATTTGCGTTCCGGGATATTGCCGGCAGTCCTTGGCGCGAGCCATATTCCAGAAGCTGAAAAACATCTGATGTAGGGCTTTCTTGAACGCAACAAAAAAGACGCAACCCAGTTGCGTCTTTTTTTGTCCTGCCGATTTATCAGGCCTGCCGCTGCGGTGCCTTGTGCACCATGGTGTAGGCGTAATCGACGCCCATGCCGTACGCGCCGCTGTGTTCCAGCACCAGGTCCATTACCGCCTGATACGTGTCTTTGTGCGCCCAGTCACGCTGGTATTCGAGCAGCACTTGCTGCCAGGTCACCGGTACTGCGCCGGCCTGAATCATCCGCTGTACCGACATGTCGTGGGCTTCTTTAGTCGTGCCGCCGGACGCGTCGGTGACGATGTACACCTCGTAGCCTTCCGCCAGGGCTTCCAGGGCCGGGAAGGTCAGGCAGACCTCGGTCCACAGCGCGGCGATGATCAGCTTCTTGCGCCCGGTGGCCTTGACCGCGTCTACCAGCGCCTTGTCTTCCCAGGAGTTCATCGAGGTGCGTTCGATCGGCTTCTGTTCAGGGTGTACCGCCAGCAGTTCCGGCCAGATGTAGCCGCTGAAGCTTTCGGTTTCGACCGAGGTGTAGATGGTCGGCACGTTGAAGATCTTGGCTGCCTTGGCCAGGCCGACGGTGTTGTTCTTCAGGGTCTGACGGTCGATCGACTGCACGCCGAAAGCCATTTGTGGCTGGTGGTCGATCAGGATCAGGGCGGAGTTGGTTGGGTTCAGCAGTTCACGGATAGACATGGCGCGTTCCTTTTGATGTCGATTCAGCGTTTCGATTGGGTAATGAGTGAGTCGAGTGGCTGGCCGTCTTCGGCGTTGTTGTCTCGGCTTGGATGTCACTTTAGGGGCTGGTAGATAAAGGGACAATTACATAAAATCGAGAATCATTGATTCTAAAAAAGGGACAATCATGGATCGCATCGAATGCATGCGCGCCTTCGTGGTGACGGTCGGCGAAAACGGCTTTGCAGCCGCCGCCCGGGCCATGGACGTGCCCCGCTCGAAAGTCAGCAAACAGATTCAGGCACTGGAAGAAGCCATCGGTGTGCAGCTGCTGCAACGCACCACCCGCAGCCTGCACCTCACCGAAGCCGGCGCCGAGTATTTCGAAGCGGCGCGGGAAGTGATTGCGGCACTGGACGAGGCCGAGCAGCGGGCGCGAGACGGGGTGGGTGAATTGCGCGGGGTGTTGCGGGTCAACGCACCGATGTCGTTCGGCTTGCGGCGCTTGGGCAAGCTGATTCCGCTGTTCCACGAGCAGCACCCGAACATCGAGCTGCAACTGGTGCTCAGCGACCAGCAGGTCGACCCGGTGCGCGGCGGCTTCGACGTGACAATCCGCATCGCCAGCCTCCCCGACTCGACCATGATCGCCCGGCAACTGGCGCCGGCGCCGCGCATCATGGTCGCCTCCCCCGCTTACCTCGAACGCGCGGGCACGCCGCAATCCCCGCAGGATCTGCGCTCACATCAATGCTTGAACTACGGCTATCTGCAGAGCGGGGTCAGCCTGCAACTGTGCAACGGCAAGGAGACCCAGCGCGTCAACGTCACCGGGCCGTTGCACGCCAACAACGGCGACCTGCTGGCGCAAGCGGCCGAGGCCGGCATGGGCATTGCGCTGCTGCCGGACTTCATCGTCGAAGAAGCACTGGCGGCCGGGCGACTGGTGCCGGTGCTGTGCGAATGGCAAGCCCCGGCAATCACCATCAACGCGGTGTATTCGTCAGCGCGGCGGGTGCCGCAGAAGACCCGGGCGTTTATCGAGTTTCTGGTGGGGCAACTGGCGCCGGCTTGCGAATCCCCAACCGGCTGATCCACACCGCCGCCAGAATCACGCTGCCACCGAGGAACAACCGCCCGAGTTCTTCATGCTGATTCCAGATCAGCAGGTTCAGCAGCAACCCAACCGGCACGTGCAGGTTGTTCATCACCGCCAGGGTGCCGCCGTTGACCAGGCACGCGCCCTTGTTCCACCAATACAAACCGAGTGCGGTGGAGACCAGACCAAGGAACACCAGCACGCCCCATTGCAGCGGTGCTTCGGGCAGGAAGTTGGATTTACCGAACAGCAGGAACGCCGGCAGCGCCACCGCCAGTGCGCCGAGGTAGAAGAAACCGAAACGTCGGTAGTGCGGCAGATCGCTCGGGTGTTTCGCCACCAGATGTTTGTACAGCACCTGCCCGGCGGCGTAGGTGAAGTTGGCCAGTTGCAGCAGCAAAAAGCCCATGAAGAAGTCCGGGTTGATCCGGTCGTAGCGAATCACCGCCGCGCCGGCGACCGCCACCAGTGCCGCGATCAGCGCCCACGGGTTGAAGCGTCGGTTGAGCGCGTCTTCGATCAGCGTCACATGCAATGGCGTGAGGATGGTGAACAGCAACACTTCCGGCACCGTCAGCACGCGGAAGCTCAGATACAGGCAGACGTAAGTCACGCCGAACTGCAACGCGCCAATCAGCAACATGCCGCGCATGAACGCCGGTTCGACCGAGCGCCAGCGCGTCAGCGGGATGAACACCAGCCCGGCCAGTACCACCCGCACCAGCACCGCAAAGTAGCTGTCGACATGACCGGCCAGGTATTCGCCGATCAAACTGAATGAAAACGCCTGAATCAGCGTGACAAAAAGTAGATAGCCCATGCTCGCCTCGATTTCGAATGGCGGCGACGATAGCGTTTTTTGCCGGCCATCGCTAAATCCCGGGCAAAAAAAAGCCCGATCTCGCTAAAGCGTTCAATCGGGCTACAGCACTCAGGAGCAACAAGTGCAAAGGGAGGTTCGATGCGCGTAGAGCCTTGAAGGGGTTGCGCCAGGTCACTAGAACAATCGGCGATTATCTGGCGATTAACATATCAAGCGACCTGGGACAGTTTGGCGTTGGCCTGGTTGAGGCCTTTCTCCTGGAAGTCGCCGCCCAGGTTCATGCCTTCGGCGTGGATGAAGGTCACGTCATTAATGCCGATGAAGCCCATCACCTGACGCAGGTACGGTTCCTGATGATCCGCCGGGCCGCCGGCGTAGATGCCGCCGCGAGCGGTCAGCACGTAGGCACGCTTGCCGCTGAGCAGACCTTGCGGGCCGGTTTCGGTGTACTTGAAGGTCACGCCGGCACGCAGTACGTGGTCGAGCCAGGCTTTCAGGGTGCTCGGGATCGCGAAGTTGTACATCGGCGCGGCCATCACCAGCACGTCGGCCGCCAGCAACTCATCGGTCAATTCGTTGGAACGGTCGAGCGAGGCCTGCTCGCTGTCGTTGCGCTGCTCGGCGGATTTCATCCAGCCGCCCAGCAGGTTGATGTCCAGGTGCGGCACCGGGTTCACGGCGAGGTCACGTACGGTGATCTGATCGGCCGGATGCGCCGCTTTCCACTGGCTGATGAAGGTCTGGGTCAGTTGACGGGAAACCGAGTCTTGCTGGCGGGCGCTGCTTTCGATGATCAGAACGCGGGACATGTTGTGTAGCCTCCATCCGAGAATGTTGTAAGTCGATGGAGTGAAGGTTAAACAGTGTCGTATCGATGAAAAAGCGCAAATAATTGCTGCAAAGCATCGAAAAATTCGTTTAGATGCAAGCCATACCCTGTGGGAGCCCGCCCCCCACAGGGCCGTGACGCTATTTCGGGGTGCAGCTCAGTTTGATGCGCAGCTTGATGATGGTCCGGGTGAACTTGGCCGTGGCGTTTTTATGCTTGCCCGCGGCCACTTCGATGTTGCGGGTGCGCGGCGCTTCCGGGCCGTTGGTGAACACCACCTTGCAGGTCGCGTCGACGTCGCCGTAGTTGTTGACCTGGATGGAGCCGATGTCGTTATCGGTGTCGAACGCGTTGTAGTCGATCTTCAGGCCGTTGAGATCTTTCTCCACATCGATCGGGTACGCAAACGCAGTCAGCGGAAGCAGCGCCAGCAACACACAACAGAATTTTTTCATTCGGCAGTCTCCATGAGGGACCGCCAGCTTAGGACAAGAGGAGCTATTGATGAAAGCGCCCCGCGTGACCCTTGATCAATGGCGAACGTTGCAGGCCGTGGTCGACCACGGCGGATTCGCCCAGGCCGCCGAGGCCCTGCACCGTTCGCAATCTTCGGTGAGCTACACCGTCGCCCGCATGCAGGATCAGCTCGGCGTGCCGCTGTTGCGCATCGACGGGCGCAAGGCTGTACTGACCGAAGCCGGCGGCGTGCTGCTGCGCCGCTCGCGACAACTGGTGAAACAGGCCAGCCAGCTGGAAGACCTTGCCCATCACATGGAGCAGGGTTGGGAAGCCGAAGTGCGGTTGGTGGTGGACGCCGCCTACCCGAGCGCCCGTATCGTGCGCGCGTTGACCGCGTTCATGCCGCAGAGCCGTGGCTGCCGCGTGCGGCTGCGTGAGGAAGTGTTGTCGGGCGTCGAAGAAGTGCTGCTCGAAGGCGTGGCCGACCTGGCCATCACCGGCCTGAGCATTCCCGGTTACCTTGGCGCGGAATTGAGCGATGTCGAATTTGTCGCCGTCGCCCATCCTGATCATGCGCTGCATCGGCTCAACCGCGAGCTGAGCTTTCAGGACCTGGAAACCCAGATGCAAGTGGTGATCCGCGACTCCGGCCGCCAGCAACCCCGGGACGTCGGCTGGCTCGGTGCCGAGCAGCGCTGGACCGTCGGCAGCCTCGCCACGGCCGCGACGTTCGTCAGCAGCGGCCTGGGATTCGCCTGGCTGCCACGCCACATGATCGAGCGGGAACTGAAAGACGGCTCGCTCAAGCTGCTACCGTTGGACAGAGGCGGCAACCGCAACTCCAGTTTCTATCTGTATTCGAACAAGGACAAACCCTTGGGCCCAGCGACGCAAATCCTCATCGAACTGCTGCGCACCTTCGACACCCTGCCGCTGGACGCACCGTTCGCCGCCCCCGAACAAGCCTGATACGGAGTTCACCGATGGCGTATTTCGAGCATGAAGGTTGCAACCTGCACTACGAGGAATATGGCCACGGCGATCCGTTGCTGCTGGTTCACGGTCTGGGCTCCAGCACCCTGGACTGGGAAATGCAGATTCCCGCACTGGCCGCACATTACCGGGTGATCGTCCCGGACGTGCGCGGTCACGGCCGCTCCGACAAGCCCCGCGAGCGCTACAGCATCGCAGGGTTCAGCGCCGACATCGTTGCCCTGATCGAGCATTTGAAACTCGGCCCGGTGCACTATGCCGGGCTGTCCATGGGCGGCATGATCGGCTTCCAGTTCGCCGTCGATCAGCCGTGGATGCTCAAGAGCCTGACCATCGTCAACAGCGCGCCCGAGGTCAAGGTGCGCAGCCGCGACGATTACTGGCAGTGGTTCAAGCGCTGGAGCCTGATGCGCCTGCTCAGTCTCGCCACCATCGGCAAGGCCCTTGGCGCCAAGCTGTTCCCCAAACCGGAGCAGGCCGATTTGCGTCAGAAGATGGCCGAACGCTGGGCAAAAAACGACAAACGTGCTTATCTCGCCTGCTTCGATGCGATTGTTGGCTGGGGGGTTCAGGAACGACTTTCCCGGGTCACCTGTCCAACCCTCGTCGTCAGCGCCGACCGGGACTACACCCCCGTTTCGCTGAAAGAAACCTATGTCAGACTGCTGCCCGATGCGCGGCTGGTGGTGATCGCCGATTCGCGCCACGCCACTCCGCTCGATCAGCCCGAACGCTTCAATCAAACGCTGCTGGAGTTCCTCGCCACAGCCGATAATCACCCTCAGGATCACTGACCCATGCTGAAAAAACTCGCCCTCGCCGCCGGCACCGTGCTGTTCGCTGCCAACCTGATGGCTGCCACACCGGCAAAAGCGCCGCACGTGCTGCTGGACACCACCAACGGCCAGATCGAAATCGAGCTGGACCCGGTCAAGGCGCCGATCAGTACCAAGAACTTCCTCGAGTATGTCGACAGCGGTTTCTACAACAACACCATTTTCCACCGCGTGATCCCGGGCTTCATGGCCCAGGGCGGCGGCTTCACCCAGCAGATGCAACAGAAAGAAACCAAGGCGCCGATCAAGAACGAAGCCAGCAACGGCCTGCATAACGTTCGTGGCACCCTGTCGATGGCCCGTACTTCCAACCCGGATTCGGCCACCAGCCAGTTCTTCATCAACGTGGCCGACAACGCCTTCCTCGATCCGGGCCGTGACGCCGGTTACGCGGTGTTCGCCAAAGTGGTCAAGGGCATGGACGTGGTCGACATCATCGTCAACTCCCAGACCACCACCAAACAGGGCATGCAAAACGTGCCGGTCGACCCTGTGATCATCAAGTCGGCCAAGCGCATCGACTAAGCTTTACAGGGCATTATCGAGCGGCGCCGATTACCCATCGCGCCGCTCACACTGATAAAAGGAGAGCCCGTGCTCCGGGCGGTTATCTGATGCTCTATCGCCGTTTCGAACAACTGATCGACATATTCCGCGATGCCCCGACGGCATCCCCGCCGGACCGCGTTCTGCCCTTCTATACCTATTACCTGAAGCAGGTCTGGCCGAGTTTCGCCGCCCTGCTGATCGTCGGCCTGTTCGGTGCCTTGATCGAAGTGGCGCTGTTCAGTTACCTGAGCCGCATCATCGACCTCGCCCAGGGCACGCCGAACGCCGATTTTTTCAAGGTGCACGGCGCCGAACTGGCGTGGATGGCCGTCGTGGCATTGCTGCTGCGCCCCCTCTTCCTGGCCCTGCACGACATGCTGGTGCACCAGACCCTGAGCCCGAGCATGACCAGCATGATTCGCTGGCAGAACCACAGTTACGTGCTCAAGCAGAGCCTGAATTTCTTCCAGAACGACTTCGCCGGGCGCATTGCCCAGCGCATCATGCAGACCGGCAACTCGCTGCGCGATTCCGCCGTGCAAGCGGTGGATGCGTTGTGGCATGTGCTGATCTACGCGATCAGTTCGCTGGTGCTGTTCGCCGAGGCCGACTGGCGCCTGATGATCCCGCTGCTGACGTGGATCGCGGCCTACGTTGGCGCGCTCTATTACTTCGTGCCACGGGTCAAGGACCGCTCGGTGGAAGCCTCCGATGCGCGCTCGAAGCTGATGGGCCGGATCGTCGATGGCTACACCAACATCGCCACCCTGAAGCTGTTCGCCCACACCAACTTCGAACAGCACTACGCCCGCGAGGCGATCCAGGAACAGACCGAAAAAGCCCAACTGGCCGGCCGCGTAGTCACCAGCATGGACGTGGCCATCACCACCATGAACGGCCTGCTGATCGTCGGCACCACGGCGCTGGCCCTGTGGCTGTGGACGCAGTCGCTGATCAGCGTCGGCGCGATCGCCCTGGCCACCGGCCTGGTGATCCGCATCGTCAACATGTCCGGCTGGATCATGTGGGTGGTCACCGGCATTTTCGAAAACATCGGCATGGTCCAGGACGGTCTGCAGACCATCTCGCAACCGGTCAGCGTCACCGACCGGGAGCAGGCCAAACCGTTGGCCGTGGCCCGTGGCGAAGTGCGTTTCGAGCACGTGGATTTTCACTACGGCAAGAAGAAAGGCATCATCGGCGACCTCAACCTGACCATCAAACCGGGCGAAAAAATCGGTCTGATCGGGCCGTCCGGCGCCGGCAAGTCGACGCTGGTCAACCTGCTGCTGCGCCTCTACGATGTCGAGGGCGGGCGGATCCTGATCGACGGCCAGAACATCGCCGAAGTCGGCCAGGAAAGTCTGCGCGCGCGGATCGGCATGATCACTCAGGACACCTCGTTGCTGCACCGCTCGATCCGCGACAACTTGCTGTACGGCAAGCCCGACGCCACCGACGCCGAACTCTGGGAAGCGGTGCGCAAGGCCCGCGCCGATGAGTTCATCCCGTTGTTGTCGGACGCCGAAGGACGCACCGGATTTGATGCGCATGTCGGCGAACGCGGGGTGAAACTTTCCGGTGGTCAGCGTCAGCGGATCGCCATTGCGCGGGTGCTGCTCAAGGACGCACCGATCCTGATCATGGACGAAGCGACCTCGGCGCTGGACTCGGAAGTCGAAGCGGCGATTCAGGAAAGCCTGGAAACCCTGATGCAGGGCAAGACCGTGATTGCCATCGCTCACCGCCTCTCGACCATTGCCCGCATGGACCGGCTGGTGGTGCTGGAGAACGGCAAGATCGCCGAAAGCGGCAACCATGCCGAACTGCTGGCCCACGGCGGATTGTATGCGCGGCTGTGGGCGCACCAGACGGGAGGGTTTGTCGGCATCGACTGAACCGCGCTTCTGATCGTTCCCACGCGGACGGTTCGACGCCTCGACGTGGGAACGATCAACGTGAGATAAAACCGCCAGAGCCCTTCAACCACGGGCTCTGGCGGTTTTTTATCGCCTGCTGGAAATCCGCACAAACCCTGCTGTACTGAGCCAAGGCTCCGGAACGGAACCTGTCGTAAGTCTGCAGGGACGCACCACTCGATGCAGTCTCGATAGCAAGCCTATCAAGGACTCTGTCATGTCTCTTTTCAAACGTTCAGTCACTGAGTTGTTGGGTACGTTCTGGTTGGTGTTGGGCGGTTGCGGCAGTGCGGTCATCGCCGCGTCTTCGCCTTTGGGAATCGGCGTGCTGGGGGTGGCCCTGGCTTTTGGTCTGACGGTGCTGACCATGGCATTTGCCATCGGCCACATCAGCGGCTGTCACCTCAACCCGGCCGTGTCGGTCGGTCTGGTCGTCGGCGGTCGGTTTCCGGCCAAAGAGCTGCCTGCCTACATTATTGCCCAAGTGATCGGGGCGATCCTCGCGGCAGCGCTGATCGTCTACATCGGCAGTGGCAAGGAAGGATTCGACATCGCTGCCGGCCTGGCCTCAAACGGTTACGGCGAGCACTCGCCGGGCAAATACTCGATGGCATCCGGCTTCGTCACCGAGTTGGTGATGACCGCCATGTTCGTGGTGATCATCCTCGGCGCTACCGACAAACGCGCCCCGGCAGGACTGGCACCGATCGCCATCGGCCTGGCCCTGACGCTGATCCATCTGATCTCGATCCCGGTCACCAACACCTCGGTCAACCCGGCCCGCAGCACCGGCCCGGCGCTGATGGTTGGCGGCTGGGCCATCGCGCAGTTGTGGATGTTCTGGGTCGCGCCGCTGCTCGGTGCGGTGGTCGGCGGCGTGCTCTATCGCTGGCTGGGCAAGGAAGACAGCTGAGGGTGTCGGCGAGGATCAGGCTTGCCGATACGGCAAGGCGCTCCTCGCCTCTTCGGCATAGGCCAGTACACCGGCGCGCTCCTGGTGCAGGAAGTCTTTGACCGCTGCTTTTAGACCGGGATGGCGCAGGTAATGCCAGGAATGGGTGATCACCGGTTCGAAGCCGCGAATCAGTTTGTGCTCGCCTTGGGCACCGGCATCGAAACGTTGAAATCCATTGGCAATCGCATAGTCCATGCCCTGATAGAAACAGGTCTCGAAGTGCAGCCGGTCGAACTCGGCCAGGCATCCCCAGTATCGCCCGTAAAAACTGTCGCCGCCCACCAGACTGAACGCCATCGCCACCGGCCGTGAGCCCTGCCGGGCCAGCACCACGCGGATCGATTCCGGCATGCGCTCGGCCAGCAGGCTGAAGAATTCGCGGGTCAGATATGGTGCCTGCCGACGCACCGCGTAGGTGTTGGCATAACAGGCATAGACGAAATCCCACTGCGCCTCGTCCAGCTCCCGGCCTTCCAGCCATTCGAACTCGAAGCCCTGCCCCGCCACTTGCTCGCGCTCTTTACGCATCTGCTTGCGCTTGCGCGAGGCAAGCACGTCGAGGAAATCCTGAAAGTCGCGGTAGCCGCGATTCTGCCAGTGGTACTGACAGCCGATGCGTTGCAGCCAGCCCGGCTGCTCGGCCATGGCGGCATCGGTAAAAGCGTCGGTGAAATTGATGTGGGCGCTGGAGAGCTCTTCGATTTCCAGATACCCCGGCAGGCTCTTGAGCAGCTCGAATCCGTCCTCGACATTCGCTGCCAGCAACCGTGGACCGCTGACCGGACTGAATGGCACCGCGCTCAAAAACTTGGGGTAGTAATCGATGCCGGCCCGGGCGCAGGCATCGGCCCAGCCGTGATCGAACACGTATTCGCCGTAGGAATGCCACTTGCGATAACCGGGCAATGCGGCGATCACACTCCCCGCTTCGACGTGCAGCAAATGCTCCGCTTGCCAGCCCGTGTGCGGGCCGACGCTGCCGCTGTCCTCCAGCGAAGCCAGAAAGGCATGGCACAGAAACGGCTGGTTTTGCGGGACCAGAACATCCCAGTCGGACGCTGGAATTTCCGACAGTTTGTGCAGACGTTGCAGCGGCATTTTCCTCTCCACTTTCGGGCGTGAACGCCCGGCGAGTATCGCTGATTGGCCGGGCGTTGCCCACGTTCGATTGCACGACAGCGCTCTAGATCAATAGTTCACGGCAGTTTTGTATCGTCATCAACCTGCCATCATCGTGCCACTGCTCTGTCATAAACCATCGCGATACTGGCGCCTGTTTTTAGAGCGCCGGGTTCTACCCCGGACACTGTTTTCCGACCGTCAAACCGTCGGTTGTGCCCAGGATGGTTCAGCCATCCCCTTTTCATCTTCGGAGATTGCTATGCGTCTTGCTTCCACGAAAACTGCGGCGGCCCTGTGCGGTGGCCTGTTGCTGGCCATGAGTGTACCGGCCAGTGCCGCAGTCGACGCCAAACTGCTCGACATGCTCAAGGCTAACGGTTCGATTTCCCAGGCGCAGTACGTTGAACTGCAAACTGAACTGGCCAAGGATCAGAAGGCCCAGCAAATCGCGCAGCAGGCGCAGCAAGAGACCAACGAGCAAATCGCGGCGACCGCGAAGAAAACCAACGAGCTCAGCAGTTTCGACCAGAAACTGGCCTGGGCCGCCAAGACCCAGTTCAAGGGCGACGTGCGTATCCGTCAGGAAACCATCAAGATCGATGGCGAGCCGAACAACGGCGGCCGCGACAAGGATCGTCAGCGCATCCGTGCCCGTCTGGGTGCCTACACCGAGATCAACCCGCAAGTCGACACCGGCATTCGTATCGCCACCGGCGGCGGCGACGACGCCCGTTCGACCAACCAGGACCAGGACAACTACTTCGACAAGAAGCAGATCTGGCTCGACCTGGGCTACATCGACTACCACCCGGACCAGATCAAGAACCTGCACATCATCGGCGGCAAAATGCTGCAACCCTGGGTGAGCATGGGCGACGTGATCTGGGACAGCGACATCAACCCGGAAGGTCTGGCCGTTACCTACAAGTATCCATTGGGCAGCAGCGTCGAACTGTTCGGCAGCCTGGGTAACTACAACCTCAAGGACAACGTCGACGGCGACGGCGTGCAGTTCCGTCACGACCTGCGCCTGACCGCCGGCCAATTGGGCAGCCGCTTTGCCATCACCAACAACCTGAAACTGACCCTGGGCGGCAGCGTCTACGCCTACCAGAACGACGAAGACAGCCGTTGCACCGGCACCTCCACGCCGTGCGCCCTGGCCGTCAACGGCAACTCGGCGAACAACGAATTCCGTCTGTACGAAGGCTTCAGCCAGGTCGACATCGGCGGCCTGCCAATGCCGCTGTCGTTCTACGGTCAGTACGTGAAGAACAACGATGCCGTGACCGACCAGGACACCGCGTGGCTGGTAGGTGCCAAGTCGAAAGTCCTCGGCCTGAACCTCGACTACAACTATCGTGACGTGCAGCGCAACGCTGTGGTCGGCGCCTTCACCGATTCGGACTTCGCCAACGGCACCACCGGTTCCCGTGGCCACAAGTTCAAGGTCGGTTACGACATCGACAAGAACTTCGCCATCGGTGCGACTTACTTCCTGACCAAGGCCGACTTCTCCAGCCGTACCCAGCGTGATGCAGACACCAACACCCTGCAGCTGGATGCGGAAGCAAAGTTCTAAGCAACCCGGCAACAGACTTCAAACGATGGGTTGGACATCCGGTTCCATCGTTTGAAGAGGCTTCAACAGACTGGCGCGACCTCAGCGATCCCCATCATCCGTTCGCTGCGGCCGCGCCAGTCTGTGTTTCAGGGACTATCCTCGCGCCGCAGTTGTGCCAACTGTTCGGCCAACGCGTCCACGCCCTCTTCAGGCTTTTGCGGCATTGCCCGCAACGTCGCCTGCATCAAACGCATCTGGCGAATGAAACGCCGGCAATTGCGGCAGAACATCAGGTGATGACGCACCATCAGTTTCTCGCGAAAGCTCAACTGGCCATCGAGATAATCGCTGGATCGCGCCACTTGCTCCTTGCAGGTCAACATTCTCCCGTCTCCTCAAAATGCTCCACGGTCGCAAAGACCTTCAAACGTGCCCGATGCAGCAGCACGCGGACATTGGAGAGCGAGATCTCCAGAAGATTACAGATCTCCTCCAGCTCCAGGCCCTGGCGTTCGCGCAGCAACAGCACGCTGCTTTGCAGTTCCGACAGACTCAACAACGTGTGCTCGAGGCATTCACGCAGCTCGCCTTCTGTAAGCAACGCTTCAGGCGTGTCCTGGTGCCAGGCGAACGGTGCAACCAGCCAGTGGCCGTCGCCGGGAGAAAAACGATCATCGTCGATGGTGCCGTGGGGTGACGGCAGATCATCCAGCAACACTTCGCGACGATTGAGTTTGTAGCGGCTCTTGGCCGAGTTGGCGGTGATGGTCAGCAGCCAGGTCTTGAGACTGGAGCGCCCCTCGAAACGGCCGATATTACGCACCACCGACAGCCAGGCGTCCTGTACCACTTCTTCGACATGGCGCTGGCCGACAATCGCGTACGCCACCGCGCGCATGGGGCTTTGATAGGTGCTGACCAGCTCCTTGAAAGCCTTCTGCTCACCGGCGAGCAGCCGCTCAAGCAATCGGGTGTCGTCAACTGCCATCCATCAATCCCCTGTTCCTGACTTCGAAAATGATAGCGGCAGGACTTCGCCTGCCGCCACTTTCGAAAATTACAGCGTTCGCGCCGATTCGGATGTAGGAAACGTCAGCGCGATTAAGAGGAAATGAACCCGATTTTAGCGTTTACGCAGAATCACACTACCAATCGAGTAACCGGCACCGAACGAACTCAGCACCGCCAGCGAGCCGGCCGCCAGATCGTCCTGATATTTGTGGAACGCAATCACGGAACCGGCGGAGCTGGTGTTGGCGTAGGTGTCGAGAATCACCGGGGCTTCTTCTTCGGTGGCTTCGCGACCCAGCAACTTGCGCACGATCAGGTGGTTCATGCTCAGGTTGGCCTGGTGCAGCCAGAAGCGCTTCACGTCACCGACGTTGAGCTTGTTCTCTTCCAGATGTTCGCCGATCAGCTCGGCGACCATCGGGCACACGTCCTTGAACACCTTGCGGCCTTCCTGCACGAACAGTTTGTCGCGGGCGCCGATGCCCTCTTCCGCTGCGCGGTTGAGGAAGCCGAAGTTGTTGCGGATGTTGTTGGAGAACTTGGTCAGCAGTTTGGTGCTGACCACGTCGAACTGGTGTTTCGACGTTGCCAGATCGGCGCGCTCGATGATCACGGCAGTGGCGGCGTCACCGAAGATGAAATGGCTGTCGCGGTCACGGAAATTCAGGTGACCGGTGCAGACTTCCGGGTTGACCATCAGGATCGCCCGAGCCTGGCCCAGTTGCACGGTATTGGCGGCTTGCTGGATGCCGAAAGTCGCCGACGAGCAGGCAACGTTCATATCGAAACCGAAACCCTGGATGCCCAGCGCTTCCTGGACTTCGATGGCGATGGCCGGGTAGGCGCGCTGCAGGTTGGAGCAGGCGACGATTACACCGTCGATGTCAGCGGCGGTCTTGCCGGCACGCTGCAGGGCTTGCTCGGCAGCGCCGATGGCCATCTGGCAGAGCACCGACCATTCGTCGTTGGAACGTTCCGGCAGACGTGGCGCCATGCGCGCAGGGTCGAGGATGCCATCCTTGTCCATGACAAAGCGGCTCTTGATGCCGGAAGCTTTTTCGATGAACGCGGCGCTGGACTCGGTCAGGGCCTGGACTTCGCCGCTGGCGATGGCTTCGGCGTTGTCCGCGTTGAACTGGGCGACGTAGGTATTGAAAGACTGCACCAGCTCTTCGTTGGAGATGCTGTTGGCCGGGGTGTACAGGCCGGTGCCGCTGATGACGACGTTATGCATGGTCGTTTCTCTAATCTGTTCAGGCAGAAAGTGCTGGCACCGACGTGCCAACACGCAAAGGGTCCATTCCCGTATAAGGGACGCAAAAACCTGGCATCGCTTTATTCCGTTGCGCGGCCCGGCGAAGGCTCTGGGACGCGAAAACGGCATTTATGGTGGCGAAGTTTGCCATAACCGTGGCCATTTGGCGTCTTTCTCAAGATCGACGCGCAATGATCGTTCCCACGCTCCTGCGTGGGAATGCAGCCCGTGACGCTCCGCGTCACTGGACGCGGAGCGTCCCCGGAGGCATTCCCACGCAGACGGTTCGACGCCTCGACGTGGGAACGATCAGTGTCACTGTTCGACCTGGCTCCACTGCTTGTTCAGCCGCTTGTCGGAGATCGGCACCTTCGTCCCCAACTGCTGGGCGAACAGCGAAACCCGATACTCCTCCAGCCACCAGCGATACAGCTCGAGCTGCGGATCGCGTTTGCCTTCCTGCGCATGCTTGGCCGCGCGGGTTTGGTATTGCGTCCAGAGCCCGGCGAGCTCGCCGCTCCACACCCGATCCTTCTGCACCTGCGCGCCCAGTTTCTCGAAACGCTGCTCGACCGCTTTCAGGTAGCGCGGCAATTCCTTGAGCCAGAGCATCGGCGTTTCCCGCACGAACCCCGGATACACCAGATGGCTGAGCTGCTGCTTGATGTCGTTGAGCGCCACCGCCTGAGCCAGGTCGATCTTGCCCTTGAAGCGTTTTTGCAGGCCGTGCCAGAGCTTGAGGATTTCCAGGGTCAGACGTGCCACGCGCTCGGCGTGCTCGGTCCAACTGCCACGCTTGCGCTCGGCCAGTGCCGCCAGTCCTGCGCCATCACGCGGCAACGGGTCTTCGCCGTCGAGAATGCAGCTGTCGAGGCTGGCCAGCAGAATGTCTTCGACCAGTGCATCGACCCGACCCAGTTCGCGGTAGAGCAGGCCCAGTTCGGTCAGGCCCGGCAACTTGCCGCGCAGGAACTTGGCCGGTTCCGCCAGTTGCTGCATCAACAGACGTTGCAAGGCGCGGCGGTGCTGGAACTCGGCTTCGGCCGGGGTCGAGAAGCGCCCTTCCTTGACCGTGCCGCCCTCTTCCACCAGCGCTGGATAGACCGTCATCGACAGCCCGGCAATCTTCTGCTGCGTCTTTTCCGCCACCGGCGCGAAGACCTTGGCCTCCACCGGTTGCTGGCTTTTCGCACTCTGCGGCACGGCCAACGCAGCCTGGCTGGCTTCGGCGAAACGTGCGGTCAGCTCTGCCAGATCCCGGCCTTCGCCAAGGAACTTGCCCTGACCGTCGACGATTTCCAGGTTCATCCGCAGGTGGCTTTCAACCTGCTGCGCCGCCTCCGCCCACGCCTCATCGCTGACCCGCGCGCCGGTCATGCGCAGCAGTTCGCGGCCCAGCGCTTGCGGCAACGAACCTTCGGCAAACGTCATGCGTTGCAGCGCGGCCTTGATGAAGTCCGGCACCGGCACGAAATTCTTGCGCAAGGCCTTGGGCAGGTTGCGCACCAGCGCAATGCACTTGGCCTCGATCAGCCCCGGCACCAGCCATTCCAGGCGTTCCGGCGGCAGCATCGGCAACAGCGGCGCCGGCACACGCAAAGTCACGCCGTCGCGTGGGTGATTCGGTTCGAAGTGATAACTCAGGGCCAGTTCCAGATCGCCGATGTGCAGCGTGTCCGGGTAATGCTGGGCGGTGACTTCGCTGGCTTCGCGGGCCAGCACGTCTTCCTCGCGCATGATCAGCAGTTGCGGATCTTTCTGGCTGTTGACCCTATACCAACTATCGAACGTCGCCGTCTGGTGAATCTCCGCCGGCAGCCGCGCGTCATAGAACGCGTAAAGGGTTTCCTCGTCGGCGAGAATGTCCCGGCGACGGGCCTTGGCCTCCAGTTCGTCGAGCTGTTCGAGCAATTGCTTGTTGGCGGTCAGGCACTTGGCCCGGGACTGAATCTCGCCCCGCACCAGGCCTTCACGAATAAACAGCTCGCGCGAAACGACCGGATCCACCGGGCCGTAATGCACCGGTCGACGACCGACCACGATCAGGCCGAACAGGGTGATCTGTTCGAACGCGACGACCTGGCCGCGCTTCTTCTCCCAGTGCGGTTCGAAGTGGTTCTTCTTGATCAGGTGCCCGGCCAGCGGCTCGATCCAGTCGGCGTCGATCTTCGCCACCATCCGCGCGTAGAGCTTGGTGGTTTCCACCAGTTCGGCAGTCATCACCCACTGCGGGCGCTTCTTGCCGATGCCCGACGACGGGTGAATCCAGAACCGCCGTTGACGGGCGCCAAGATAGTCGCCGTCCTCGGTTTTCTGGCCGATCTGGCTGAGCAGGCCGACCAGCACCGCTTTGTGCAGCTTCGGATAATCCGCCGGCTCTTTATTGAGGCTCAGCTGCAAATCGCGGCAGATCAGGCTCAACTGCCGATGGGAATCACGCCACTCGCGCAGACGCAGGTAGTTGAGGAAATTCTTGCGGCACCAGTTGCGCAGCGGGCTCGCCGTCAGCGCCTGGCGCTGCTCTTCAAAACCGCGCCACAGATTGACCAGCCCGGCGAAGTCGGAGTCGGCGTCTTTCCACTGGGCGTGAGCCTGGTCGGCAGCTTGCTGACGCTCCGGCGGACGCTCGCGCGGGTCCTGAATCGACATGGCGCTGGCGACGATCAGCACTTCCTGCAGGCTGCCGAGCTTTGCCGCTTCCAGCAGCATACGGCCCATGCGCGGGTCCACCGGCAGGCGCGCCAATTGGCGGCCGAGCGGGGTCAGTTGACTGTTGCGATCTACCGCCGAGAGTTCTTGCAGCAGGTTGAAACCGTCGCTGATCGCCTTGCCGTCTGGCGGCTCGATAAACGGGAAATCGATGATCTCGCCAAGGCGCAGATGGAGCATCTGCAGAATCACCGCCGCGAGGTTGGTGCGCAGGATTTCCGGATCGGTAAATTCCGGGCGACCGAGGAAATCCTCTTCGCTGTACAAGCGCACACAAATGCCCGGCTCGACCCGGCCGCAGCGACCTTTACGCTGGTTGGCGCTGGCCTGGGAAATCGCTTCGATCGGCAGCCGCTGAACCTTGGCGCGGTAGCTGTAGCGGCTGATGCGCGCGGTGCCGCTGTCGATCACATAACGGATGCCCGGCACGGTCAGCGAGGTTTCGGCGACGTTGGTTGCCAGCACCACACGACGACCCGGGTGCGACTGGAAAATCCGCTGCTGCTCGGCCGGCGACAGGCGCGCGTACAACGGCAGGATTTCCGTGTGTTTGAGCTGGGCCTTGCGCAGCATGTCGGCGGCGTCGCGGATCTCGCGCTCGCCGGGCAGGAACACCAGCACGTCACCGGGACTGCGGCGCTCGCTACGCTCGTAAGCGGCGATTTCGTCGAGGGTGGCGAGGATCGCCTGATCGACGGTCAGGTCGTCCTCGACACGGTTGCCCTCTTCGTCCTGCTCAAGCGTCAGCGGGCGATACCAGGTTTCAACCGGGAAGGTGCGGCCGGACACTTCGACAATCGGCGCATCGTCGAAATGCCTGGAGAAACGCTCCAGATCGATGGTCGCCGAGGTGATGATGACTTTCAGGTCCGGACGACGCGGCAGCAGGGTTTTCAGGTAACCGAGCAGGAAGTCGATGTTGAGGCTGCGTTCGTGGGCTTCGTCGACGATGATCGTGTCGTAGCGTTCGAGGTAGCGATCGTTCTGGGTTTCGGCCAGCAGGATGCCGTCGGTCATCAGTTTGATCAGGGTGTTCGAATCGCTTTGGTCTTCGAAGCGCACCTGATAGCCGACCAGTGCGCCCAGCGGCGTGCCGAGTTCTTCGGCCACCCGGCTGGCCACGCTGCGTGCTGCGATCCGCCGAGGTTGGGTGTGGCCGATCAGACCATGCTGGCCGCGACCGATTTCCAGACAGATTTTCGGCAACTGGGTGGTTTTACCCGAGCCGGTTTCGCCGGCGATGATCAGCACCTGGTGCTTTTCCAGGGCCTTCTTGATTTCGTCACGCTTGGCCGCGATCGGCAGGCTGTCGTCGTAACGGATCACCGGCAGGCTGGCCTTGCGCGCCAGCACCTGATCGCAGGACGCCTGCATGCGCGCCACCCACTGGGCCAGCTTGGCCTCGTCGGGTTTCTTGCGCAGCTCAAGCAACTGCCGCCGCAGCCGGTGGCGGTCGGCGAGCATGGCGTGATCGAGGTTTTTCAGCAGTTTGTCGATGGAGGGCGATTCGTCGGTCATCGGGTACGCAATTCGGTCGTCTAGTGGCGCAAGGACGCGATTGTCGCAGAAAAGCAGCTACAAGCGGCAAGCTACAAGCCGCAAGTTGAAAGCGGCGTTTGACTTGAGGCTTGTAGCTTGCTGCTTGCGGCTGCTTTATTCGTTATCGAGGCCCTTTCGCCGATACGGAAAGACGTCGATGACTTTCCCCTCCCGAATCGCCTCCTGCAATCCCTTCCAGTAATCAGCGTTGTACAACTCGCCATGCAACTGATCGAACAGTTTGCGCTGCGCCGAATCGGCAAACAGAAACGGCGGAAACTCCTCGGGGAACACATCCAGCGGCCCGATCGAATACCACGGTTCGGAGGCCATTTCATCCTCCGGCGTGCGCGGTGCCGGGATGTGGCGAAAGTTCGCTTCGGTGAGGAAACAGATCTCGTCGTAGTCGTAGAACACCACCCGTCCATGGCGGGTGACGCCGAAGTTCTTCAGCAGCATATCGCCGGGGAAAATGTTGGCCGCCGCCAGTTGCTTGATCGCCAGCCCGTAGTCCTCTAGCGCCTCGCGTACCTGGGCTTCGTTGGCGTTGTCCAGATACAGGTTGAGCGGGGTCATCCGGCGTTCGGTCCAGCAGTGGCGGATCAACACCGTTTCGCCTTCCAGCGACACCGTGGACGGCGCGACTTCCAGCAATTCCGCCAGGCACGCCGGCTCGAACTTGCTCAGGGGAAACCGGAAGTCGGCGAATTCCTGGGTATCGGCCATGCGCCCAACGCGGTCGACACTTTTCACCAGTCGGTACTTCTCGATCACTGTGGCGCGGTCGACGTTTTTCGACGGCGAGAACCGGTCCTTGATGATCTTGAATACGGTGTTGAAGCCCGGCAGCGTGAACACGCTCATGACCATGCCGCGCACGCCCGGCGCCATGATGAACTGGTCGTCGGTGTTGGCCAGGTGGTTGATCAGGGCGCGGTAGAACTCGGACTTGCCGTGCTTGTAGAAGCCGATCGAGGTGTACAGCTCGGCGATGTGCTTGCCCGGCAGGATGCGTTTGAGGAAACCGATAAACTCCGCGGGCACCGGCACATCCACCATGAAATACGAGCGGGTGAACGAGAAGATGATCGACACATCGGCTTCGTCGGTGATCAACGCATCGATCTGAATCCCCCGCCCTTCGCGGTGCAGCAGCGGAATCACCAGCGGCCATTGATCGTCGTTGGTGTAGATGCGCCCGACCAGGTACGCGCCCTTGTTGCGGTACAGCACCGAGGAAAACAGCTCGACGCTCAGCTCTGGATCCTTGCACACCCAGTCCGGCAGATTCTCGCGCAGTTGCGCTTCCAGACGCTGCAAGTCGCCTGGCAGATCGGCATAAGCCTCGCTGAAACGGTAATCGGCAAAGATGCTCGCGAGCATGCCCGAAATCTGACCTTGCGGTTTATAGGTGCGGGTTTGCGCGGCGCGGGCCCGACGCAGGCTCGGGCGCGTGGTGTGGATGAACATGCAGCCGTCGCTGATCAGGTCGTGGCTGAACAGGCCGCAGAAAATCGAGTTGTACCAGGTCTCGGACAGTTCATCGTCGAAGCGCAGGTCGATGATGCTGATGTAGGCACTTTTCACCAGTGGCCAGCAGGTGACGTCCATCAAGGTGTCCGGCTCGAAATACTCGCGCAGGCGGGCGACGGTTTCACCGACCTTTTCTTCGTAGAGGTTGATCCGTGCCGCCGACGCGGTTTGCGTGTCCTGCCAGCGGGCCTGCTCGAAGCGCTCCCGGGCGCCGTCGGTGATTCGCCGGAAATGCTCGCGGTAATCGTCAAAGCCATCGAGGATCAGGCGGGCGATGTCGGTGGCTGGCCATTGCTGCGGCATAGATGAGACCTCTGCGGGAATTGGAGAATCTGTGCTCGAAGGCCTGAGCTTAGCCACGGAAGCGGGCGCAGGAGAAGCGCAATTTCTGCCAAATCCTCTTGCGGCTTGTACAACGACACAGTTTTTATCAAAGTTTTTTTAATCGACCGTTCGGTCAGTAAACGCCCACTTCGGTTCTCCCTACACTGGGCGCCAGCCCGCGTGTTGTCTGGGTTTCGGATCCAATTCAGCAGCGACATCGCTAGCCTGCGCTTCTGCCCGACTTGTTCATGCCTGTCCATTCCCTACAGCAATTGGCCTTACCAAGATAGTGGCACTTTGATATACAGCCCGCCATCACCCGCCTCACAACAAGATCCTCGGCCCACGAGGACGACCTCTCCCCCCAAAGCCCAAGGAGCACATTGATGACTATCCGGAATCTGCGCATCGGTTTGCGCGCCAGTTTGTGTTTTGCCGTTCTGGCCAGTCTGCTGGTGGTGGTCGGCCTGTTCGGCCTGGGCCAGATGAAAACCCTGCGCGAGAGCGCGGCGGTGATCGAAGAATCGTGGATGCCCAGCATAGAAAGCATCCATGACGCGGCGGCGAACATCGCCAGCATCCGCCTCGAATCCCTGCGCCTGATCACCAGCACCCAGGCTGCCGTTCGCGAACGCAGCAAGGGCCTTCTCACCGCGCAACGCCAGGAATTGCTCAAACGCCTCGACGACCACAAAGCCCTGATCGCCAACGATCAGGAACGGGCAATGCTGGATAGCCTGAGCGCCGATACGGCCAAGTACCTGAGCATCCTCGACCAGATCATCAAACAGCTCGACGCCGGACAAAACGAACAGGCCTACACGCGCCTCAACAATGAACTGGCGCCCCAAGGCAGGGTACTCGACAAAACGCTGGAGCAAATGATCAGCCTCAATCAGCAAGGTGCGGATACCGCCGCCAAGTCTGCAGCGGCGATGTATCAGCAGGCGCTTTGGATCGTCGCCACAATCATCGTCATCGCCCTGATTGCCACGTTGTTGCTGGCCTGGTTGCTGACCCGCAGCATCACCGCGCCGATCAATCAGGCGCTGAACGTGGCTCGGCGAATTGCTTCGGGAGACCTCAGCGGTCGCATCGACAGCGAGGGTCGCGATGAAGCCGCGCAGTTGCTCACGGCGCTGGCCGAGATGCAGGGCAACCTGCGCTCGACCATTCGCGGCATCAGCGAGTCGGCCCAGCAACTGGCCTCCGCTGCCGAGGAAATGAGTTCGGTGATGGAGCAAAGCACCCGCGGCCTGCAACAGCAGAATGACCAGATCGAACAGGCTGCCACTGCGGTTACCGAGATGAGCACGGCGGTCGATGAAGTGGCCGCCAATGCGGTGTCCAGTGCCGAAGCCTCCGAAGCCTCGAACGAGGACAGCAAGCATGGGCATGTGCAGGTCAGCGAAACCATCAGTTCGATTCAGGAACTGGTCAGCGCGGTGCTCGGTGCATCCGAACAGGCCGAGGGCCTTGCGACCCAGGCCCAGGACATCAGCAAGGTTCTGGAAGTGATTCGCGGCATCGCTGGGCAGACCAACCTGCTTGCCCTGAACGCCGCCATTGAAGCCGCGCGGGCCGGCGAGGCTGGACGTGGTTTTGCGGTGGTTGCCGATGAAGTCCGCTCGCTGGCCCAGCGCACGCAGAACTCCACCGAAGAAATCGAGCTGATGATCAGCAGCATTCAGCAAGGCACCAGCGCCACCGTCGGCGCTTTGCAAACCAGCGCCGAGCAGGCCAGCCACACCCTGCGCCGGGCCAACAGCGCCGGCCAGGCTCTGGAGAAAATCACCGCGTCGATCTCGCAGATCAACCAGCGCAACCTGGTGATCGCCAGCGCCGCCGAGCAACAGGCGTTGGTGGCCCGGGAAGTCGACGAAAACCTGGTGACCATCCGCGATCTGTCGACCCAGACCGCTGCCGGCGCCACCCAGACGTCTGCCGCCAGCCAGGAACTGTCACGGCTGGCCGTCGACCTGAACGGATTGGTGACGCGCTTCGTGATCTGATCAGACAATTAAATGCCCGAATAGCGGTTGCCATCGCCGGGGCCCTCGGCAACACTCTCGTCCCGATCAAGGAAGGAGTGGCCCGTGAGCCCTGTCGATATTTTCCGCATGTTGTCGCTGGCTGCCATCTGGGGCGCGAGCTTCCTGTTCATGCGCATCATCGCGCCCGCGATCGGGACGGTTCCGACCGGTTTCTTCCGCGTTTCAATTGCCGCCGTCGGCCTGCTGGTAATCCTCGGGCTGATGCGCATCAGCTGGGACTTCAAAGGCAAACTCAAGACCGTCATGATGCTGGGCGTGATCAACTCCGGCGTGCCGGCCACCTTGTATTCAGTCGCCGCCCAGGTGCTGCCGGCCGGTTATTCGGCGATCTTCAACGCCACCACGCCGTTGATGGGCGTGTTGATCGGCGGGTTGTTCTTCAGTGAAAAACTGACGCTGGCCAAACTCGCCGGGGTGTTCCTCGGCCTGCTCGGGGTGGGCGTGCTGACTCGCGCCGGCCCGGTCGCGTTCGATCTGCACCTGCTGATGGGCGCGGTGGCCTGCCTGCTCGCAACCACTTGCTATGGCTTCGCCGGGTTCCTCGCCCGACGCTGGCTGGATCAGGCCGGCGGGCTCGACAGTCGTCTGTCGGCGCTGGGCAGCATGCTCGGTGCGACCCTGTTCCTGTTGCCGCTGTTCGGTTACAGCGTCATCACTCAGCCGCCGGTGAGCTGGGGTGGCTGGAATGTCTGGCTGTCGCTGCTGGGCCTGGGTCTGGGCTGCACCGCGTTTGCCTACATCATTTACTTCCGCCTGCTGAGCTCCATCGGGCCGGTGAAGTCGATGACCGTGACCTTCATGATTCCGCCGTTCGGCGTGTTATGGGGGGCGCTGTTTCTCGACGAGCCGCTGTCGATGGCGCACGTGTATGGCGGGGTCTTGATCGCGATTGCGCTGTGGCTGGTGCTGAAACCCGCTGTGGTGAAACCGGCAGAAATCACCGCCCGCTGATTCGCAGATGCACAAAGGCCCGGGAGTTTCCTACCGGGCCTTTTTCATGCGCGGCGGTTACGCCGATTTACGGAACACGAACACCAGACCGACGATGATCAACAGCATCCCCAGCACGCTCAACGCGGCCAAGCGATTGCCGAAGATCAGATAGTCCATCACCGCCGTCACGGCCGGCACCAGATAAAACAGGCTGGTGACATTCACCAGATTGCCCCGGGCGATCAGTCGATACAGCAGCAACGTCGCCAGCACGGAAACCACCAGTCCCATCCACAACACCGGCACGATGAAACCGGCGCTGTGCTCGAAGTGGAACGGCTGAAACGGCACGAAGATCCCGCACAGCAACAGCCCCGCCAGATACTGCACCGGTAGCGTGCCGAGAGGGTTGTCGGTGATGCGCTTCTGCATGATCGAACCGAAGGTCATGCTTGCCAGCGCCAGCAGCCCGAACAACATTCCCGCCAGCGACATCCCGGCCAGACCGATGCCCTGGTAAACGACCATGATCAACCCGGCCAATCCCAACGCCAGCCCAAACATCCGGCTCGCCGAGCGTTGCCGCTCCATGATCACCACCGTAAGGATCGGTTGCACGCCCATGATGGTCGCCATCACTCCGGGCGTGACTTTTAGATCCAGCGCCAGCAGATAGAAGATCTGATAAGCCCCCAACAGCACCACGCCGGTGGCCATCGCGTACAGCATCGGCTTGCCGCCCTTGGGCAGTTTCAGCTTGAGCAACGGCACCAGCAGCACCAGCCCGCACAGGGCAATGACAAAACGGATCAGCAGAAAGGCAAAGGGCGAAGCGTGGGCCAGCCCCCACTTGGAGAATATCGCCCCGCTGCTCCACAGCAGAACGAACAGGCTCGTGGACGCCGCCGCGAGCGCGGACTTTTTCGAAAGGACAAACATGAATACCACCTGTAGTCAGGCAAATAGCCAACTCAGCCGAAGCTGAAATTCAGTAGGTTTTTCAGGCGGGCACAGGGGTCAGCAGATAACGCTGATCAGCCCGAAACACCAACGCCCGGCGGTGATACGACTGCGCACACCGGCGTGCTACTGACAGGTGGAGGGTAATGACTGATCTGCACAGGCTGCTGATTCCCGCACGGCACGACGCCAGCGTTGACCGCTGAATCGAGTACCGCGTTGATGAAGGATGCAGGCATCTGGGCTGATCTTTTTTGAAGGGTTGAAAGGTGAGTCGTGGGACTCACGAGCGCCGACTATAACCAGCGCGGGACATGGATTGCAACGACTTGGACAAAGGGCCAGTAGCGACAGGCAGGAGGCAGGCGCATAGGCTCGTTTGCAATTGCAACGACCATTGATGGGGGACATGGAATGCGCGAGATCAAATGCCAAGGGAACGGAATCATCTGCGGTATCAGTTGTACAAATCGCAAGCCAGGAAGCTTGCCCGCCTTGCCACGACTCAACTCCAGATTGACCTGGAGATGGCTGGCCCCACAACGCTTGACCTTTCGAAAGTACGTTTCGAACCCATCGACTCGTTGGCACTGAGTGCTTTTGAGTGTTGGGAGAGCCCACATTTTTCATGGGAAGAAGTCATTGGATGGAAAGCGCGCGAACCTCTCGCTCTCGACATCGCAATCTGGTTTGAATCTGAACTGTGCGGACTTTGCTTCGCCAACCCGAATAAAAGTCGACAACGCATCCGAATCGTACGACTGGAGGGGCGGCCAAGAGAAACACATCCATTGAAAAACCGTGTTGCACCGCTATCCGTTCTGGCAATTGAGCAATACGCCCGCATCATTGGCAGTATTGTGAAAAAAGCTCAAATATTGATCAACCAAGGTGGGAATATGCGCAAAGAAATAAAAAAATCCCCCAGGAAGAAAAAAGCGCATGCAATAAGGGGTGAATCTGATCCGGCGGTTCTGACAGCCAGTCAACGACGGCTCTTACAGATCATTGCAACCGGCACCGCTATCGATGAACCAAGCTTACTTGCTGGCCGTCCCTGATTCCGAAAACAAAAAACCGCTCAAACGAGCGGTTTTTTATGCTTTTAATTCCAGCCTCAACCAAACAGCCAATACCCCAACAACGTCAACACCACCACCGCCAGCACCGGCCGCATTACGCGGTAGGCCTTCGGATTGCGGCGTTTCCACTGTTTGACCCCACCGCTGAACTTGTCGCTGAAGTTCTTGCTCCACGCGTAAGCCTGGTTGATCCCGCCGACGCGCTCGTCGTCGAGGTTCTGCGGTGCCGTGGCACGGCCCAGCCAGGCGCTGATGAAGCGGTTGATGCGGGTCATGAGGCGATTGCTCAGGGGACGCTCGATGTCGCAGAACAGGATGACGCGGGTCTTGTCGGTTTCGTTCTTGACCCAGTGAACGTAGGTTTCGTCGAACATCACGTCTTCACCGTCGCGCCAGGCGTAGACCTGACCGTCGACGAAGATCCTGCAGTCGTCGGAGTTCGGCGTCGACAGGCCGAGGTGATAACGCAGGGAACCGGCGAACGGATCGCGGTGCGGGTTCAAATGGCTGCCGCCCGGCAACAACGCGAACATCGCGCCTTTGACGTTGGGGATGGCACTGACCAGCGCCACGGTTTTCGGGCACAGGGTTTCGGCCGAAGGCAGCGGTTTGTCGTACCACTTGAGGTAGAAACGCTTCCAGCCCTTCTTGAAGAACGAGCCGAAACCGGCGTCGTTGTTCTTCTCGGCGGCGCGAATATAACCCTCGTCGAACAGGTGCATCGCCTCGTCGCGAATGGTTTCCCAGTTATCGCGCAACACGTCCAGTTCCGGAAACTTGCTGCGGTCCAGATACGGCTTGGACGGCACGCCGGAGAACAGGTACATCAAGGCGTTATATGGAGCGAACAGCGCCGAGTGGTTGACGAACTGACGAAGCACCGGCAAACGCGCCTTGCCACGCAAATGCACGTAGAGGATGCTGCCCACAAACAGCAGCAACACCGATACCTTGGCGGCTAACGGAAAGGTCATCAACAACTCCTTGAAATAAGACAACGCCACGCCATGCCATTTACCCGAGATGGCGGCCGGCCATGATAAACACTACCGGCTCCGGGAAAAACCCGCCCGACTCAAGATTCAGTGTTAAGAATTGCGCAACAAAGCACTTCTTAACATAACGATCCTGAACCTTGGCTGACCTGAATCAACGCGCCCTTACTGCTGGTTCTCCTGATCGGTGAACAGATCACTGAACAGCATGCTCGACAGATAACGCTCACCAGAGTCGGGCAGCACCACCACAATGGTCTTGCCCTGCATTTCCGGCGTCTCCGCCAGACGCACCGCCACCGACATGGCCGCACCGCAGGAAATACCGCACAGGATCCCTTCCTCCTGCATCAGGCGCAGGGCCATGGCCTTGGATTCGTCATCCGTCACCAGCTCGACCCGGTCAACCATCGACAGATCAAGGTTCTTCGGCACGAAACCGGCGCCAATCCCCTGAATCTTGTGCGGGCTCGGCTTGATTTCTTGACCTGCCAGCGCTTGGGTAATCACCGGCGAAGACACCGGCTCCACCGCCACCGACAGAATCGGTTTGCCCGCCGTATTCTTGATATACCGCGACACGCCGGTAATGGTTCCGCCGGTGCCGACGCCCGCCACCAGCACATCGATGGCGCCATCGGTGTCATTCCAGA
Source organism: Pseudomonas sp. GW456-12-10-14-LB2 (assembly GCF_002884345.1). NCBI lineage: Bacteria > Pseudomonadati > Pseudomonadota > Gammaproteobacteria > Pseudomonadales > Pseudomonadaceae > Pseudomonas > Pseudomonas sp. GW456-12-10-14-LB2. Next base: position 104,097 of record NZ_POHV01000014.1, on the reverse strand, counting down.
TTTCCGGGCCGGTGGTTTTTTCGTGGATAGCCGGGTTGGCCGGGTTATCGAACTGAGCGGGCATGAAGTATTTGCCCGTGTCACTGGCTACGATTTCGTTGGCCTTTTCAATAGCGCCCTTCATGCCTTTCGCCGGCTCGGTCAGCACCAGTTCGGCGCCCAGCGCCTTGAGCACCTTGCGCCGCTCGATGCTCATCGAGGCCGGCATGGTCAGCAGCAATTTGTAACCGCGAGCGGCCGCCACGAAGGCCAGACCGATGCCGGTGTTGCCGGAGGTCGGCTCGACGATGGTCATGCCCGGCTTGAGTTTGCCGCTGCTTTCGGCGTCCCAGATCATGTTGGCGCCAATCCGGCACTTGACCGAGTAGCCCGGGTTGCGACCTTCGATCTTGGCCAGAATGGTCACGCCACGGGGCGCGATGCGGTTGATCTGCACCAACGGCGTGTTGCCGATGGAATGGGCGTTGTCAGCAAAAATACGGCTCATGGCTGGGTCCTTGTGCAGCGTTGAATTCAGCCTTCCAAGGTAAGCCTGTTGCCCGTGTCAGTCCAGTCGGGCCGAACGTCTGCGGCAGGCGGCAGTCAATCGCTTTACACCGTTCGGGATTTGTTGCCATGAAGCGTCGCTACCGCTGGCCGTTGTGGATTTTCGCCACTCTCGTTGTATTACTGGTCGCCCTGCATATCGCCCTGCCCTACCTCGTGCGCGAATATCTGAATGACAAGCTGGCCAACATGGGCGACTACCGCGGCCAGATCACCGACGTGGACCTGGCGCTCTGGCGCGGAGCCTACAAGATCAATGGCCTGAAAATCGTCAAGGCCGACGGCAAGGTGCCGGTGCCATTCGTCGATGCGCCGGTTATCGACCTGTCTGTCAGTTGGCACTCGCTTTGGTACGACCATGCTGTCGTGGCACAGGTGAAATTCTTTAAACCTCAGGTGAACTTCGTCGATGGTGGTGCCAACAAGCAGAACTCCCAGACCGGTCAGGGCACCGACTGGCGTGAGCAACTGGGCAAACTGTTGCCTATCACGCTCGACGAAGTGCAGATCAGCGATGGGCGGATCAGCTTTCGCAACTTCAACTCCAAACCACCGGTGAACATGAATGCGACCAATGTCGACGCCAGCATCTTCAACCTGACCAACGTGGTCGACACCAAGGGCAAACGCGACGCCCGCTTCGAGGGCAAAGCCCTTCTGCTGGGCCATGCGCCGCTGGAAACCACAGCCACCTTCGACCCCTTGAGCAATTTCGAAGACTTCGAATTTCGCCTGCGGGCCCGCGACATCGAACTCAAGCGCATGAACGACTTCGCCTCGGCCTACGGCAAATTCGACTTCAACGCCGGCCACGGCGACGTGGTCATCGAAGCCGCCGCCAACAAGGGCCAGCTCAAGGGCTATATCAAACCGCTGCTGCGCGACGTCGACGTCTTCAACTGGCAGCAGGATGTCGAGAACAAGAACAAGGGGATCTTCCGCTCGATCTGGGAAGCACTGGTCGGCGGCACCGAAACCGTGCTGAAAAACCAGGGCAAGAACCAGTTTGCCACCCGGGTCGAACTCAGCGGCAGCGTGCACCAGCAGGATATCAACGCGTTCGAAGCGTTTTTGCAGATTTTGCGCAACGGATTTATCCAGGCCTTCAATGCCCGGTATGAACGGCCGAAGCCGGATGCCGGATAGCGCGCTTGCTCAACTCGCTCTCGGCCGAAACTGAGTCAACATGTGACGCCCCATTCAGAGACTGAATAAGCCGTCTGCGTTCACAGTCGACCGGGCCGCGCGTTATAGTCGGGCATCCGATTATTTCGCCCCCGCCCTGCCCGTTCAGGTCGGCGTTACCGTTCGAGGATTAGCAGATGAAGTTCGAAGGCACCCAGGCCTACGTCGCCACCGATGACCTGAAGCTGGCGGTCAACGCCGCCATCACCCTGGAGCGGCCGCTGCTGGTCAAGGGCGAACCGGGTACCGGCAAGACCATGCTCGCCGAGCAACTGGCCGAATCGTTCGGCGCCAAGCTGATCACCTGGCACATCAAGTCCACCACCAAGGCCCATCAGGGCCTGTACGAGTACGATGCGGTCAGCCGTTTGCGTGACTCGCAACTGGGCAATGAAAAAGTCCACGACGTGCGCAACTACCTGAAGAAGGGCAAGCTTTGGGAGGCGTTCGAGTCCGAAGAACGCGTCATCCTGCTGATCGACGAAATCGACAAGGCCGACATCGAGTTTCCCAACGACCTGCTGCAAGAACTCGACAAGATGGAGTTCTACGTTTACGAGATCGACGAGACCATCAAGGCCAAGAAGCGTCCGATCATCATCATTACCTCCAACAACGAGAAAGAGCTGCCGGACGCGTTCCTGCGCCGCTGCTTCTTCCACTACATCGCCTTCCCCGACCGCACCACCCTGCAGAAAATCGTCGATGTTCACTACCCGGACATCAAAAAGGACCTGGTCAGCGAAGCGCTGGACGTGTTCTTCGACGTGCGCAAGGTACCGGGCCTGAAGAAGAAGCCTTCAACCTCGGAACTGGTCGACTGGCTGAAACTGCTGATGGCCGACAACATCGGCGAAGCCGTGCTGCGCGAACGCGATCCGACCAAAGCCATCCCGCCGCTGGCCGGTGCGCTGGTGAAGAACGAACAGGACGTGCAACTGCTTGAGCGCCTGGCGTTCATGAGCCGTCGCGGCACCCGCTAAGAGGCTGATGCCATGTTGCTCAACCTGTTCAATGAAATGCGTGCAGCCAAGGTGCCGGTGTCGGTGCGCGAGCTGCTCGACCTGATCAACGCGCTGAAACAGCGCGTGACCTTCGCCGACATGGACGAGTTCTACTACTTGTCGCGGGCGATTCTGGTGAAGGACGAACGGCATTTCGACAAGTTCGACCGTGCGTTCGGCGCCTACTTCAATGGCCTGGAAAAGCTCGACGATCACTTGCAGGCGCTGATTCCCGAAGACTGGCTGCGCAAGGAGTTCGAGCGCTCGCTGAGCGACGAGGAACGCGCGCAGATCCAGTCCCTCGGCGGCCTGGACAAGCTGATCGAAGAGTTCAAGAAACGCCTGGAAGAACAGAAGGAACGCCACGCCGGCGGCAACAAATGGATCGGCACCGGCGGCACCAGCCCGTTCGGCTCCGGCGGTTTCAACCCGGAAGGCATCCGGGTCGGCGATGCTGGCAAGCGCCAGGGCAAAGCGGTGAAAGTCTGGGATCAGCGCGAGTACAAGAACCTCGACGACTCGGTGGAACTGGGCACCCGCAACATCAAGGTCGCCCTGCGCCGCCTGCGTAAATTCGCTCGTCAGGGCGCGGCTGAAGAGCTGGACATCGACGGCACCATCGACCACACCGCCAAGGATGCCGGGCTGCTGAACATCCAGATGCGCCCGGAACGGCGCAACACGGTGAAACTGTTGCTGCTGTTCGACATCGGCGGCTCGATGGACGCCCACGTGAAGATCTGCGAGGAACTGTTCTCGGCCTGCAAGACCGAGTTCAAGCATCTGGAGTACTTCTACTTCCACAACTTCATTTATGAATCGGTGTGGAAGAACAACATGCGCCGCACTTCCGAGCGCACGTCGACCCAGGACCTGCTGCACAAGTACGGCGCCGACTACAAGGTGATCTTCATCGGTGACGCGGCGATGGCGCCTTATGAAATCACCCAGGCCGGCGGCAGCGTCGAGCACTGGAACGAAGAGCCGGGTTACGTGTGGATGCAGCGTTTCATGGAGAAATACAAGAAGCTCATCTGGATCAACCCATATCCGAAAGATACGTGGGGCTACACCTCGTCGACCAATATCGTGCGGGATCTGATCGAGGATCAGATGTATCCGTTGACATTGCGCGGGCTGGAAGAAGGGATGCGGTTTCTGTCCAAGTAAGCGGATCGTTCCCATGTCGAGGCGTCGAACCGTCTGCGTGGGAATGCATCAAGTGACGCTCTGCGTCACTGGGACGCGGAGCGTCCCGGGCGGCATTCCCACGCGGAGCGTGGGAACGATCAAACGCAAACGCATTCGACGTGGGAACGATCAAGTAAAGCGCTTTAGATATTCGACATGCTCCCGGTGTGCCACATCCTGTACCACCGGGCGCAATCTGACCTTCGCCCCAGGCAGACACTGTGCCAGTCGAGCCAGCGCCAACGGCGTCAACGCTCCCAATCGCGGATAACCGCCAATGGTCTGCCGATCATTGAGCAAAACGATCGGCTGCCCGTCCGGCGGCACCTGCACCGCGCCCAGCGGGATGCCCTCGGAAATCATCGGCTTGCCCTGATACTGCAACGCCGTGCCCAACAGACGAATACCCATGCGGTCGGCGCGACTGTCCAGCGTCCAGGCGCTGTTGAATGCATCGAACAGGCTCTGCCCGCTGAACTGACCGATCTGCGCGCCGAGCACCAGATCGAGCGGCGCGTCGAGACGCAGGTCCGGTCGATGCTCCGCCGGGACCTCACGCACCAATAAGGTTTCGCCCTGATAACTCAGCGAAGCGCCCTTGGCCAATGGCAAGCCAAAACCATCGAGACCGCCGAGTTCCTCACGTACCACCGCGGCACTGCTGCCCAGCACTTTTGGCGCACTGAAACCGCCGGGCGCCGCCAGATAGGCCCGCGCCCCCTGCAACGGCTGGGTGATCTTCAAGGTCTGCCCTTTGCGCAGCTTGAAACTGCGCCACGGCGCCAACGCCTCGCCGTCGATCTGCGCGCCAAGGTCGGCGCCAGCCAATGCCAGCAAGCAATCTTCTTCAGCCACCACCGTGAACCCGCCGAGGGTGATTTCGATCACCGGCAAGTCCAGGCCATTGCCCAGCAGCCAGTTGGCCCAGGCCATCGACCGCCAATCTGCCGCGCCGCCCTGGGTCACGCCCAGATGGCGTACGCCAAACCGCCCGGCGTCCTGCAACAAGCACAGCGGCGTGCTTGCTTCAATCGTCAGTCGGCTCATGCGAAGGCCTCCAGAGGCGTGTCGTCACCGCCGAGGCGGATGAATTCGGCATGGCTCACCGCTTCGAAACGCACGGTGTCCCCGGGCTGCATGAGGCTGTAGCCATCGCGTTCACGGTCGAACAGTTTTGCCGGTGTGCGACCGATCAGGTTCCAGCCACCGGGAGACACCACCGGATACGCCGCTGTCTGCCGCTCGGCGATGCCGACGCTGCCGGCGGCGACTTTCTTGCGTGGGGTATTCAGACGCGGTGCTGCCAGGACTTCTTCCACCAAACCCATGAAGGCAAACCCGGGTGCGAAGCCAAGCGCGAACACCTGATATTCACGGGCGCTGTGGCGGCGGATCACCTCTTCCACCGCCAAACCGCTGCGTTGTGACAGCAGGCTCAATTCCGGTCCGACGCTAAGGTCGTACCACACCGGCAACACATGACACTGGCCACCGGTTCGCGCATTTGGCGACAGGTCGATCAGCGCTTCGGCGATCAGTTCCCGGGCCTGACCCGGATTCAATTCGGTCAGGTCGTAATGCACCATCAACGTGGTGTACGACGGCACCAGATCGATCAGATGTGCGCCGAACACCGTGCGCAACCGCTCACTGGCGGCGAGCATCCACGGCATGTTGGCTTCGGCGATTTCATCGAACAGGCGCAGCATCAGGCAATCCAGCGCTACCACTTCCACCCGCGGATTCATGGCGCGCTCTGCTCGTTCAGGGCCTGACGAATGCGTTGCACGGCCGCCACTGAACTGGCGTTGTCACCGTGCACGCACAGCGTGTTGGCTTGCAGGTGCAGCGCGCTGCCGTCGCTGGCCGTGAGGTTGTCGCCACGAGCGATGGTCAGCGCTTGCCCGATGATGGTTTCGGAATCGTGATGCACCGCGCCCGGCAGTTGTCGCGAAACCAGTCGGCCGGCGCTGTCATAGGCGCGATCGGCGAAGGCTTCGAACCACAGGGTCACGCCGTATTCGTCGCCAAGCTGTTGCGCGGCCGTATTGTCGCGGGTGGCCATCAGCATCAGTGGCAAGCTGCGATCGTAAGCCGCGACGGCCTGAATCACCGCCCGCAACTGCGCCGGGTTGGCCATCATGTCGTTGTACATCGCGCCGTGGGGTTTGACGTAACTGACTTTGCCACCCTGGGCACGGCAAATGCCGTCGAGGGCGCCGATCTGGTAATGCAGGATGTCTTGCAGTTCCTGGGCGGTGTAAGCCATGGAACGTCGGCCGAACCCCACAAGATCCTGATAGGCCGGATGCGCGCCGATCTGCACACCGTGGCTCAGGGCCAGGCTGACGGTCTTGCGCATGATGCTCGGGTCGCCGGCGTGAAAACCGCAGGCAATGTTGGCGCAATCGATGAAGGGCATGACTTCCGCGTCCAGACCCATGGTCCAGCTGCCGAAGCTCTCGCCGATGTCACAGTTCAATACCAGGCGGCTCACGGTGAACACTCCTGTAGCTTTTGTCTTTTTTTATCGTAGGGCGTTGTCGCAGGTTATCAGTTACTGCGCGTCCAGTTGTTTGCCACGGGTTTCCGGCAGGCTCAACGCCGCGAGGATCACCACCCCGTAGGACACCGCCGCAAAGGCACCGATGCCTACGCTCAGCGGCACTTTCTGGCTGAGCAGCCCGATCAGCAGCGGGAACAATGCCGCCAGCGCCCGGCCAATGTTGTAGCAGAAGCCCTGCCCCGAGCCGCGAATCCGGGTTGGAAACAGTTCGGTGAGAAACGCGCCCATGCCACTGAAAATCCCCGACGCAAAGAAGCCCAGCGGGAAGCCCAGCCACAACATCACGCCGTTGCTGACCGGCAATTGGGTGTAGAGCAGAACGATGGTGAACGAGCCGACCGCGAACAGGATGAAGTTCTTCTTGCGGCCCAACAGGTCGGTCAAATAGGCGCTGATCACATAACCGACGTAGGAACCGATGATCACCATCGCCAGATAGCCGCCGGTGCCGAGTACGCTCAAGCCGCGTTCGTTCTTCAGAAACGTCGGCAACCAAGAGGTGATCGCGTAGTAACCGCCGAGGGCGCCGGTGGTCAGCAACGAGGCGCGGATCGTGGTGAAGAGCATGCCGGGGGCGAAGATCTCGTAGAACTTCGACGGACTGTCCGGAGTTTGCCTGGCTTTGGCTTCGCGGTAGATCTCCGGATCTTTCACCAGACGGCGGACGAAAATCACGAACACCGCCGGCACGATGCCAAGGATGAACAGTGCGCGCCAGGCGTCTTCCGGTGGCAGCACCGAGAACAGCAGCGCATACAGAATCGCTGTCAGGCCCCAACCCAAGGCCCAGCCGGATTGCACCATGCCCACCGCCTTGCCGCGGTCCTTGGCCCGGATCACTTCACCGATCAGCACCGCACCGGCGGTCCATTCACCGCCGAAACCGAAGCCCATCAAGGTGCGGGCGATCAACAGCTGTTCGTAGTTCTGGGCGAAGCCGCAAAGGAAAGTGAAGAATGCAAACCACAGCACCGTCAGTTGCAGGGTGCGCACGCGGCCGATGCGGTCGGAGAGAATTCCCGCCACCCAACCGCCGATGGCCGACGCGATCAGGGTGCTGGTATGAATCAGGCCGGCTTCGCCGGTGGTGATGCCCCACATCGCGATCAGGGTTGGCACCACGAAGCTGAGCATCTGGGTGTCCATGCCGTCCAGGCCGTAGCCGATCTTGCAGCTCCAGAAGGTCCGGCGCTCCTGCTGATTGATGTTGCGATACCAGTCGAATGGGCCGGGACGGGCCGCAGTCTTGGGGAGGTCGAGGGTGTCGGGCGCACTCATGGCATGTCTCCGCAGGCTTTTATTGGTCTTGTTCGAAGCTCCGACGACGCCTATCGTGGGAACCGGATGCGTCGATTCTTGGGTGCGTCACCCGGTCGCGTCCAACGAATAAAAACCCGCCCAAGACATAAGAAAAATTTGTTGCCATGAACCTGAAGTTTCTCGAAACCTTCGTCTGGGTCGCCCGGCTGAAAAGTTTTCGCCTGACCGCCGACAAGCTGTTCACCACCCAGGCCTCGATCTCCAGCCGGATCGCGGTGCTCGAAGGTGAGCTCGGGGTGAAGCTGTTCCTGCGTGATTCACGCGGCGTCAGCCTGACGCCCGAAGGTTTGAAAGTGCTGGACTATGCCGAGCAGATGCTCGACACGATGCAGGCGCTGAAGCAGTCGATCGAGACCCGATCGAGCAAGGTCGGCCGAGTGCGCATCGGAGTGATGGACACGGTGATTCACACCTGGCTCAGCCCGTTGGTGGCGCAAATGACCGATCTGTATCCACGGGTGGAAATCGAGCTGGTGGCGGATACCTCGCTGAACCTCTGCGATCAGCTGCAAAAAGGCTTTCTCGATCTGATCCTGCAAACCGATCTGGTGCGCCAGGAAAGCGTGCGCAGCCTCGAACTGGCCAGCCACCCCATCGGCTGGATCGTCGCCACCCATTCGATCTACAACCGCGACTACCAAAGCCTCGCCGACCTGGCGCAGGAACGCATAATCACCTACTCGAAAAACTCCCGGCCGCATCAGGACATCCTGGCGTTGATGCAGGCTCAGGGCGTGCTGGCGCCACGGTTGAACTGTGTGAATTCGGTGTCGGCGATCACCCGGCTGTTGCGCGACGGCTTCGGCATTGGCGCGTTGCCGCCGGTGCTGGTGGCCGAGGAACTGGCGCGGGGGGAATTGACTTTGCTCGACATCGAACAGCGTCCACCGAACCTGCAAGTCGTGGTGTCATGGCGGGTCGGTGTGGAATGGGTCGAGGAGATTGTGATGCTGTGTCAGCAGGTGCTTGAGGGGTATGCGCGCAAGGTGGGCAAGGATTACATCGTTCTGAGTTGATCGTTCCCACTGCGTGGGAACGATGCATCGGAGCTTACAACCCGCGCACATCCCGGTCTTCGATCGGCCGGCTCTGGCGCAGGCGCTTGCCGCCCAGCACCACCCAGTCGATCAGACGGAACAGACATTCAAGACCGAACGACAACAGCAGCGCGCCGCTCATCCCCCAGATCATCGCTTCCGGCGTCAGCAGGATCTGGTAGCTGTAGCCGTTCCAGGTTTCCTTGCGGATGTCCGGGTCGGCGGCCAGCACCACTTGCAGGAAGCGGATGTACCACGGCCCCTGCATCGCCTGGAATTGCTTGTCCAGCGCCAGCTGACGGTTGAGCAAGGTGCTCAGGCTGTCGGCATCGCTGCGAAACACCGGATCTTCGCTGGCACGGTAATGGGCGACCAGCGCCTGGATATCACCCTTGAAAAACTGCTCGGCGGTACCCTGGAAGCCGCGCAGACCGGTCTGCGCCTCGATCAGGTGCGCTTCGACCCGCTTGGCGTAATCGTTGATGAAGCCCGGCACCTGGACACCGATCAACAGGCCCGCCGCAAACAACACCAGCCGTAGATAACTGAGCAACATGGGGGTGCAATCCTTATTCGGTCGTGCCTTGGCTGACGCATTCGCCGCGTCGCCACAGGCTCCATTGGCCCGGTTCGTAGCGGGTCCAGGTTTCGTTTTCGGTCAAGGGTTCGGTGGCAATCACCGTGACCACGTCATTGGGCGTGGTTTCGGCCTGGAAATCGACGATCACATCGACGTCCTTGAGCCGTGCCGGACCAAACGGTGCGCGTCGGGTGATCTGCGCCAGTTTGGTTGAGCAATAGCAGAACAGCCAGTCGCCGTCGCTGAGCAGGCAGTTGAACACGCCTTTGCTGCGATATTCGGCGCAGGCCGCGACCAGATCCGGCAGCAGCACTTCTATATCGACCGGTTCCGGGAACGCTGCACGTACGCGATTGAGCAAATCGCAGAACGCCGCTTCGCTGTCGGTATCGCCGACCGGGCGGTAGAAACTTTTGATCGGCGAGAAGTCGGCGAGCTGGCCGTTGTGCGCGAAGCACCAGTTGCGGCCCCACAGTTCGCGGACGAACGGGTGGGTGTTGGACAGGCAGACCTTGCCGACGTTGGCCTGACGGATATGACCGATGACCACTTCGCTCTTGATCGGATAGCGCTGCACCAGATTGGCCACTTCCGACTCGCTGCTGGCCGCCGGGTCCTGGAACAGGCGCAAGCCGCGCCCTTCATAAAAACCGATGCCCCAGCCGTCGCGGTGCGGACCGGTGCGACCACCGCGCTGCATCAGCCCGGTGAAGCTGAACACGATGTCGGTCGGCACGTTGGCACTCATGCCCAGTAATTCACACATGTGCGGACTCTCGTGATTACAGACGCGGCTCGACCCGCATGCGCTGAGGATTGCTCGGCACCGGCGGGCGACCGTAGCGGTCATCGCCCGCGCCGCCGAACGGTTGATCGGCGTCCCGCTCGTCATCGGCCCGGGCCGCTGCGCGGGCGGCTTCAGCTTGCTCTCGGCGGGCCTTGGAGGCGCGTTCGATCGGCAGGCGGATCAGCACGAAAATCAGGTACAGGCCGAACGCGATCATGGCGTACATGAGCAATTCGGAAATCGCGCGCCAGGCGTTGTTGCCGACCTTGAACGCCAGATCCAGCGCGGTAATGGCGATGGCCGGGGCGAATTTTTCCTTCACCGGGTCAATGATGGTCGGGCTGAACAGCAACACCGCCATCAATACACGCAGCGGCTCGCGCAGCCAGCGCCACATCCAGCGGGTCATGCGCATCCACACCAGCAGGCAGCCCACGGCGGCAAAGGCGTAAAGGCCCCAGGCGATCAGATAGTCGTTCTCGGTCATGGTGTCCATGGCAAGGCAGGCAAAGAGGCGCTTATAGTAACGACTTTTCGCACGTCAGGCTTCCCCGCCGTCCGTGCGGCCCTTATTTGTCATGTCCGAGAGCTTTCCATGCCCGTATCCGCCAACGTCAGCAGCGCCCCGATTGCCCACAAGGCCGCCGGTCACGACCCGTACGCCTGGCTGCAGGAACGCGACACCGACGCGGTGCTCGACTACCTCAAGGCTGAAAACGACTATCAGCAGGCGCAGACCGCCGATCAGGCCGAACTGCGCGAAACCCTGTTCGAAGAGATCAAGGGCCGGATTCTCGAAACCGACCTGTCCCTCCCCTCGCCATGGGGCCCATACCTGTATTACACCCGCACCACAGCGGGTGACGAATACGCCCGTCACTACCGCTGCCCGCGCCCGGCCGACGACAGCCTGACCCTCGATGAAAGCCGCGAACAATTGCTGCTCGACCCGAACGCGCTGGCCAACGGTGGATTTTTCTCCCTCGGCGCCTTCAGCATCAGCCCGGATCACCAGCGCCTGGCCTACAGCGTCGATGCCTCGGGCGACGAGATTTACACGCTGTTCGTAAAGGAATTATCCAGCGAACGTGTCAGCGAACTGGAATTCCAGGACTGCGACGGCAGCATGACCTGGGCCAATGACAGCCTCACGCTGTTCTTCGGTGTACTCGACGACACCCATCGCCCGCACAAACTGTTCCGCTACCGTCTGGACGGCACCGCCGCCGAAGAGGTGTTCCACGAGCCGGACGGGCGTTTCTTCCTGCATTGCTACCGCGCCAGCTCGGAGCAGCAATTGCTGCTGTCCCTGGGCAGCAAGACCACCAGTGAAGTCTGGGCGCTGGACGCCAATCAGCCGCAGCAGCCGTTCACTTGCCTGGCGCCACGGGTCGAGGATCACGAATACGACGTCGATCACGGCAAACTCGACGGCGAATGGACCTGGTTCATCCGCACCAATCGCGACGGCATCAACTTCGCCCTGTATCAGGCGCCGGACACCGGCATCGCACCGAGCGAAGCCGACTGGCAGAACCTGATTCCGCACAGCGATTCGGTGATGCTCGATGGCGTGACACTCAATGCCGAAGCCCTGACCCTGAGCCTGCGCGAAGGTGGGCTGCCGATCATCGAAGTTCGCCCACACGGTCTGGCGCCTTATCGCGTGCAACTACCGGACGCGGCCTACAGCCTCTACGTGCAAAACAGCCTGGAATTCGAAAGCGACCGCATTCGCCTGCGCTATGAAGCGCTGAATCGTCCGGCCCAGGTTCGGCAATTGATCCTCGCCACCGGTGAACAGACCGTCCTCAAGGAAACCCCGGTGCTCGGCCCGTTCGACGCCGACGCCTACGTCAGTCAGCGCCTGTGGGCGACCGCACCGGACGGCACCCAGGTGCCGATCAGTCTGGTGATGAAACGCGAAATGGTCGGCAAAGCGGTGCCGCTGTACCTGTACGGTTACGGCGCCTACGGTTCGAGCCTCGATCCATGGTTCTCCCACGCTCGCCTGAGCCTGCTGGATCGCGGCATGGCGTTCGCCATCGCCCACGTGCGTGGCGGCGGCGAGCTGGGCGAAGCGTGGTACCGCGCTGGCAAGCAAGAGCACAAGCACAACACCTTCAGCGACTTCATTGCCTGCGCCGAATTCCTGATCCTTAACGGCATCACCACCGCGCCGCAACTGGCGATCAGCGGCGGCAGCGCCGGTGGCTTGCTGATCGGCGCGGTGCTCAACCAGCGTCCGGATCTGTTTGGTGTGGCGATTGCCGAAGTGCCGTTCGTCGACGTGCTCAACACCATGCTCGACCCGGATCTGCCGCTGACCGTCACCGAATACGACGAGTGGGGCAATCCCGAAGAGCCGGAGGTCTACGAGCGGATCAAGGCCTATGCGCCGTACGAAAACGTCACTGCACAGGCGTATCCCGCAACACTGGTGATCGCCGGCTACAACGACAGTCGCGTGCAATATTGGGAAGCGGCCAAGTGGGTGGCGAAATTGCGCGCGACCAAGACCGATGACAATCCATTGCTGCTCAAGACCGAACTGGGCGCCGGCCACGGCGGCATGAGCGGGCGTTATCAGGGATTACGTGACGTAGCGCTCGAATATGCATTTGTTTTCAAGGTTCTGGGCATTGCCTGAGGAACTCCGCCGGTCAGTCAGGTCTTAATTCCGGGCACCGGGAGCCGATAAGCAGATCGGCCCCCGGTGGCGAGCCTGCCACCCGACACAACAAAAAGACCGCACGACATGTCAGAACCCACTCTACTGAACAACGAAATCCGCGACTGGCTGATGGACTGCGGCCTGTTCGATCAATTGCAGCTGGCGGATTTTGCCGCCGCTTCGGGCTACTTCAGCATCAGCACCGTGCCTGAAGGCGAAGCGATCTTTCGCGAAGGCGATGCCGGCAGTTTCATGTGCATCATCCACACCGGCCAGGTGGCCGTGCAGAAAACCGGCGGCGACGGCCAGGTCGTGACCATGGCCACCCTGCGCAGTGGCCGGGCGTTCGGTGAAATGGCCGTACTGGATGGCGAGCGCCGCTCCGCGACCTGCGTGGCGGCGAGCAACTGTCAGTTGCTCAACCTCGGCAAGGACTCGCTGGAAAAAATGCTCAACGACGCACCGAAGATCGCCGCCAAGATCATCCGCGCCCTCGCCGTCTCCCTGTCCAAACGCCTGCGCATGGCCGACGGCCAGCTCGCCGCCCAGCAGATCTAGCCCCCCGGGGATTTGGGTTTGCTGTCGTTCTGTTCCAGGCTCGGCAACGGCTGATCCTTGGTCGGCGGGCTGGGCATTTCGATCGGCACCAGCGGCGGGCCGCCACTGCCGGGGCCGGCCTTGGGAATCGGCACCGGGCTGATCTGCGGATACGGGGTTGGCGTCGCCGTGCCGGGCGAGCCCGGTTGCGGTGTCGGGCTGACGGGAATCGTCTGTTGCGCCTGTACGGCAGTTATCGAGAGCGCGGCCAGGGTAATGACCGTTAGAATGGTGCGCTTCATCAAGGGCTCCGTTGGCCTGAAGTCTGCCTTCAGGCTACTCCCAACGCGCCGGCTTGCCTTCCCCCCTGTAGAGATTTCCATGAAACGTTTCGTTCTGCTCGACACCACGCCGATCCCTGATAACGGTGGCGCCCTGTGCCTGTTCGAGTATGGCGAGGATTTCGTCATCAAGATCCAGGGCGGCGACGGCGGCCAATTGATGAACACCCGCATGCACGGTTCCGAAGACGCGCTGGCCGAGATTCCGTGCCGCAAGGTCGCCGGCCGGCCGAACTCGCGGGTGTTGATCGGCGGCCTGGGCATGGGCTTCACCCTCGCCTCCGCGCTCAAGCATCTGGGCAAGAGCGCCGAAGTGGTGGTCGCCGAACTGGTGCCCGGCGTGATCGAGTGGAACCGCGGCCCGCTCGGTGAAAAGTCCGGACGCCCGCTGCTCGATCCGCGCACGGTGATTCGCCAGGAAGACGTGGCCAAGGTGCTGCAAAGCGAGCCCGACGGCTTCGACGCGATCATGCTCGACGTCGACAACGGCCCCGAAGGCCTGACCCAGAAAGCCAACAGCTGGCTGTATTCCGCCGCAGGCCTTGCAGCGTGCGCCAAGGCGATGCGCCCCAAAGGCGTGCTGGCGGTGTGGTCGGCCAGCGCCGACCGGCAGTTTTCCGACAAATTGAAGAAGGCCGGTTTCAAGGCCGAGGAAGTCCAGGTCTTCGCCCACGGCAACAAGGGCACGCGCCACACGATCTGGATTGCCGAGAAGCTCAAGGGCTGAGCTAAACTTGCCTCATAACCGTCATTAGTCTTTCTACAAAGGTGAACCCATGAGTTCGTCCACCCCGACCAACACTTCGAAGCTGGATCGCATCCTCGCCGACAACCAGCGCGACAAGGAAATGGGCTACCGCGACAAGGCCCTGAAGATGTACCCGCACGTGTGCGGCCGCTGTGCCCGTGAGTTTTCCGGCAAGCGCCTGAGCGAGCTGACCGTGCATCACCGCGACCACAACCACGACAACAACCCGCAGGACGGTTCCAACTGGGAACTGCTGTGCCTGTACTGCCACGACAATGAACACTCGCGCTACACCGACCAGCAGTACTTCGGCGAAGGCTCGCTGAGCACGCCGAAAATCGCCAAGGCTACGCACAACCCGTTTGCTGCCCTGGCCGGGCTGATGAAAAAAGAAGACTGAGCCACCACTCCGATCGTTCCCACGCAGAGCGTGGGAACGATCAGCACCGCAGATCCTGAATCTGCCCGACCTCCCCCAATCCCCGTATAATCGCCCTCTTTTTCCCGAAGGCACCCCGCTCGTGGCAGACAAACGGTACAGCTGCATTGGTTTGTATAACCCCAAATCACCGGAAAACGTCGGTTCGGTGATGCGCGCCGCAGGCTGCTACGGCGTATCGACCGTGTTCTACACCGGCAAGCGCTATGAGCGCGCCGCCGACTTCGTCACTGACACCAAGCGCGTGCACTACGACATCCCGCTGATCGGCATCGACGACCTGAAAAAGATCCTGCCGCTCAACTGCGTACCGGTCGCCGTGGAACTGGTCGACGGCGCCCGCCCGCTGCCGGAATACACCCACCCGGATCGCGCCCTGTACATCTTCGGCCCCGAAGACGGTTCGCTGGATCAAGAGATCCGCGACTGGTGCGAAGACGTCGTGTACATCCCGACCACCGGCTGCATGAACCTCGCCGCCACGGTCAACGTCGTGCTTTACGACCGCATGGCCAAAGGCCTGAACACCCGCTCCGGGCCGAAATTCCGCTGAAACGCCGCACATTAGATGGAACGAGCTGACCGCCTGCGCAGTCAGCTTGTTTATCGATTACTCATTGCCTGGAGAAAGATCATGACCGAGCTCAAACGCGTCGAGCGTATCGAATCCACCCCGTTCCAGAGCCGTTCCGAGCAGAACGTCGAAGGCTGGGAGCGCATCGGCTCGCTGGCCGGCGGCGTGATCATGGTCGGCAAGGGCCTGCGCCGTGGCGGTGTATTCGGGCTGATTCAGGTGGCGATTGGCGGCGTGGCCATGGCCCGCGGCATCACCGGCCACAGTTCGGTGAAAAGCCTGCTGGAGAAAAGCCGTCAGGACATGAACAACGTGCGGGCGAAGATCGAACGGGCCGGTGAAGAACTGAGCAAGCTCAAGTCCAATGCCGAGGCGGCGACCAACACCGCCACCGTGACCGGCAACGACTCGGTGAAATCGCCGAAAGCCGGGGTTTGATTCTGGATTTGCCTTGAGGCTGATGGCCTCATCGCTGGCAAGCCAGCTCCCACAATGTTTTGAGCTGGAGACCAATCGGTGGTCACCGCACAAACCTGTGGGAGCTGGCTTGCCAGCGATGGCGGTATTACTGCAGTAACCCGGTATCAAGGACTTTGGACGACTCGCCGAGAATGCTTTCGGCGAGTTGGACGAACTCTTTGGTATCCACCGTCCCCAGGTGCATCGCCCCGCGCAGCACGTCATCCAGCGAGCGCTTGTTGCGGGTCTTCAGGCGAATCTCGCCGTCCAGCTCCTGTAACAACAGCACCGCTTTCGACAGCTGCGCCGGGCTGATCTGCTCGCCGCGCAGGGTCGTGACTTTCTGGCTTTCCTTGACCAGTTTCGCCTGCAACGCCTGATAACGCTCGTCGCTCATGCCCCCGGCACGGCGTACCAGTTCGATGGCGTAATACTCGGCAAAACCCTCGCTGATCCAGTCGCTGCGCTGTTCGTCGTTGATCCGTCCGAACACCTGCGCCAGCTCGCGCACCAGGGCGCTGCTGCCGCTTTCGCTGACCAGTGGCAACCGCGTGTTGAGGTAGATCGACTCCCGTGCCGCCAGGCTGCCGCGCCACATCGGGTCGTTGGCACCGACAATCAACAGTTTGCTCGGATGGCGCGGAAACACCGCCTGCACCTGCGGCCAGACGAACGTCAGCAGCGTCAGCACGTCCATCCGGCGCATGCCCTGCCCTTGCGGCGAGGCCACGGTGACTTCGGTCTCCCCCAGCCGGGTGCGGCGGCTGCCAAGGTGGCCGGCGAGCATCCAGCCGGTCGGGCGGTCGAACAGGCGTGACGGATTGTCGATGCGGAATTTGTTCTTGCCGATGCGCGGCCAGGCGGTTTCGACGCTTTTCCAGCCGTCGGGCAATTCGAAGTGCAGGCGCGCGACAAGCTCGATGCCGTCCTGTTGGTCGAGCTTGGCCGGCGGTACCAGTTCATCACCGCGCATCAGCGCCCAGGTCGGGGTCATGCGCGTGTCGAAGCTGCCGTTCTTGCGGCCGTGGCTGATGCGCACGCGGTAGGTCAGGCTGGCCTTGTCCGCCGTCGGGCGCCATACGCCGCGTGCGTGTTGGCCCGGCGTCAGTTGCCATTGGCCGTCGGCCTTGAAGTCGCTGTAATGGCTGCCATCGCCCAGATCGAAATCCAGACTGCGCACCGCTTCGCCTTTGGCGAGGGTCAGGCGCACTTCGGCCTGATCGCTCTGCGGCAGCAGGCGTACCTGATAATCCAGATCGACTTTCTTGGCCGCCCACACCGGCGCACTCAGCGCCAGCAACGTGACGATCAGCGCCCGGCGCAATCCCGTCGCCATACCTGCTCCTTGGTCAATCGTTAACCTGCGCGGAAAATCAGGTGATCTTCCCAGTCGTCTTCCGGCACGCTGCCTTCGGCGAGCATGCGCCCGGACTGGGAAATCCGTTCGTGGTGCACCGCGTCGCGATCACCGCAGACCAGGTGATGCCACAGCGGCAGATCCTTGCCTTCGCTGACCAGCCGATAACCGCAGGTCGGCGGCAGCCATTTGAATTCTTCGGCCTGGCCCGGGGTGAGCTGGATGCAGTCCGGGACAAACTGCATGCGGTTCGGGTAATCGCTGCACTGACAGGTTTTCAGGTCCAGCAGTTTGCAGGCGATGCGCGTGTAATAAACGCTGTTGTCTTCTTCATCCTCGAGCTTCTGCAGGCAGCACAGGCCACAACCGTCGCACAGCGATTCCCATTCCTCGTGATCGAGTTGATCGAGGGTTTTGCGTATCCAGAACGGTTCGACTTTGGCGGCCATGGCTCAAGCATCAACATCAGGTGGTGAAAAGGCCGCCAGTCTAGTGCCCAAGGCCCCGTGGGCCAAGCGCTGGCGACTGCCGGTTGTGCGGGGCTTGTCAGTTTTTGCGCGGCCAAGTAGCTTTGCCGGTCTCACCAGGCCTTTGCCGGATGCCATAAACGCTCGACCACGTTGCATCCGGTGAACTGCTGGCTTGCGCCACAACCCCATCGTTCAGCCCAACTGATCCCGCCGGGTTTCGCTTCCAACCTGTCCTCAAACGTAGCAAGGAATCTTTCGATGAGTGCCAACCCTCGCGTTGCCGAATACGCCATTCACCCGCAGTTCACCGATCGCTGGTCGCCCCGCGCCTTCACCGGCGAAGCGATCCCGGAAGAAACCCTGCTGAGCTTCTTCGAAGCCGCGCGCTGGGCGCCGTCGGCGTACAACTCGCAGCCGTGGCGTTTTCTCTACGCCCGTCGCGACACGCCGAACTGGGAGCGTTACCTGGGCCTGCTCAATGAGTTCAACCGCAGCTGGGCCCAGCACGCGTCGGCGCTGGTGATCGTGATTTCGAAAACCACCTTCACCGCACCGGGCGCGACCGAGGAAACGCCTGCGCTGTGGCACACCTTCGACACCGGCTCCGCGTGGGGCCATCTGGCGCTGCAAGCGAGCCTGAGCGGCTGGCACACCCACGGCATGGCGGGCTTCGATCAGGAGCTGACCCGCAAGGAGCTGAACATTCCGCAAGGTTATGCGCTGCACGCCGCCGTTGCGGTGGGCAAGCTGGGTGACAAGGCAACCCTGGCGGATTACCTGCAAGCACGGGAAACGCCGAGCCCGCGTCGCCCGCTGAGCGAACTGGCGGCTGAAGGCGATTTCACCCTCTAAACCTCGTTTGATCGTTCCCACGCTCTGCGTGGGAATGCCTCAAGGGACGCTCCGCGTCCAGTGACGCGGAGCGTCACGGGCTGCATTCCCACGCGGAGCGTGGGAACGATCTTGAAGAGCTCAGTAACCGCGTGCGAAATCCACTTCCCCGCGCAACGCCTCTCCCGCCTGATACGCCCGCAAGTTATCCAGAAACAACTGCACCATCATCGGCGGCGATGTCGGCGCCGAGCTGTGCCCGGTCAGCAGCAAGCCCCATGCGGTCCAGAACGGATGCCGTTGTGGCAGCGGTTCCTGACGGCAGACGTCGATCACCGCGCCGGCCAGATGGCCTTCCTTCAACGCTTCGACCAGATCCGCATCGACCACCGCCACACCGCGCCCGGCGTTGATGAACAAACCGGTCGGTTTGAATTGCTTGAACAGCGCCGCGTCGTAGATATCGTGGGTGTGCTCGGTGTTGGGCAGCAGGTTGACCACGTAATCCGCTTCGCCCACCAGCCGCGGCAAGTCCGCCATCGAACCGACTTCGACAAACGGCGCCTGCTCGCGGGCGCTGCTGGCGATGCCGTACAACTCGACGCCGAACGGCAGCAGGAACTGCGCCACGCTCTGGCCGATGTCACCGGTGCCGACGATCAACACCTTGCGTCCGACCAGACTCTGGCCGGTGCGGTTGTCCCACTTGCGCTCGACCTGGCTGACCAGCCGCGCCAGCACTTCGCGCTCGTGGCCGAGCATGTAGGTCAGCACATATTCAGCCATCACCTGACCGAAAATGCCGACCGCCCGGGTCAGGCGGTAATCCCGGCGCAGGCCGTCGGCCAGCAGCGGCGTGATGCCGGCCCAGGTCGATTGCAGCCATTGTGGCTGGTGGCCCTGACGCAACAGGGTCGCCAGCAGATCCGGCTGGCCCAGCCACACCGGGCAATCGACGGCCTGGCGGGCCAGTTCGGCGGAGTCGCCGCTGGTCAGCACTTCAAGCTCCGGAGCCGCCTGACGCAGCAGTCGGGCGTATATCGCGTGGTCGTGTTCAGCAATCAGAACGCGCATCTTCAAACCTTTCGCAAACCGTGCAGGCGGCCGCCAACTTCGTGGCAGCCGTCGCCGTAAAAACCGTTCCAGGGGTTACAAGAGGCCCAGGACAGGGCCTCGCGGATCAGACCGGGTCGTTGCGTCGCAGCAACTCTTCGGGCAAGTGCTCGATGTACTCTTCCTCGGCCGGTGGCATTTGCAGGTGATAGCCCTGCTTTTCGAGGTTTTCCAGAACCACGGCAATGTCTTCGCTGGCCAGCTTGCGCTCGGGGCTCAGCACCAGATCAAAGGAATGCTTCGCCTTGCCGAACGCCGCCATCAGGCCTTCCGGCACACGCTCCAGCGCATCGCTCTTGAGCACGTACAGGTACATGCCGCTTTTCTTCGAACTTTGATAAATGGAACAAATACGTTTCAAGGCTGTTCTCCGGCGGTGGCCAGGCTGTCGAGCAGCTTCTGGCCCATCAATTCGCGGCGCCAGCCACGCAGCGAATCAGGCAATTGGTATGGGCCCTCGGGGAAGCCGCTTTTGACCAGCGCTTCGAGGGTTTTCTTGCGCAGCATCAGTTCCGGCGCGATGCCCAGACGTTCAGCTTCGGCCTGACCGAGCGCCCGCAGCTGTTTGATCAGCGCGGCGGCTTCGATCGGCAACGGCTCCGGCACGGCTGGCGGCCATTGATCAGGCCCCACACTGCCAGAGCGCTTGATCAGATCAAGCAGAAACTCGCCGTCCTGACGCACGGTACGCGGGTGCATGTCTTCGATCTTGCCCAGCGCGCTGAGGTTGTCCGGTTGGGTCCGGGCCAGCGGCCACAGCGAGTGTTCACGGACGATGCGGTTGCGCGGCAAGTCGCGGGCGCGGGCTTCGCGTTCACGCCAGGCACACAGCTCACGCAGCACGGCCAGTTGGGCGCGGGACAGTTTCCACGCCAGTTTGGCCTCGCGATACACCTCGTACGGATCGGTTTCGCGGCGCAGGTTGGCGACCAGTTCGGCGCCGTCCTCCAGCACCCAGGCGAATTTGTCGTCGGACAGTTTCGGACGCAGTTGTACGAAAACCTCCGCCAGATGCACGGCGTCTTCGGCGGCATAGCTGATTTGCGTGTCGGACAACGGACGCTGCAACCAGTCGGAACGGGTTTCGCCCTTCGGCAGTTCGATGCCGAGCACTTCCTGCACCAGACGCGAATAACCCATCGAGAACCCGAGGTTCAGGTAGGCAGCGGCCAGTTGGGTATCGAACAGCGGCGCCGGCAGGCTGCCGGTCAGGCGCAGCAGGACTTCGAGGTCTTCGCTGCAGGCGTGCAGGACTTTGAGCACCGCAGGGTTTTCCAGCAGCGCGGCCAAGGGTTGCCAGGCGTTTATGGTCAGCGGGTCGATCAGGTAGGCGCGTTTGCCGTCGCCGACCTGCAACAGGCCGGCAATCGGGTAGAAGGTGTCGACCCGCATGAATTCGGTGTCGAGGGCAACGAACGGCAGCTGCTGCCACTCGGCGCAAAACTGCGCGAGGCTATCGTTGTCGCGAATCCAGTGAATATCGATGGCCACACGGCTCTCCCTTCAAGAATGGCGCGCAGTATATATCGCCACCGGCGCTTTCCGCGCCTTTACAGGGCAAGAGCTTGATGAAATCTCCTGCCTGAGGGAAAGAATAGTCTTACAGAGTGAGTCTGCCGGCTCAGTCCTTGGCCAGCACCCCGTCGATCACCGCGCCCCGGCAGCCGGCAAACATGTCCAGATCCGGCTGGTAGACCTTGCTCTGCACTTCCAGCAGACCGAGCATCGAGTGAAACAGGTTGTCCTGACTCAATGGCTTGTCGCGGCTCATTTGCAGGCAATGGGTGTCGACCGAGTAGGACTTCTGATAGCTGTCGGAGAACCAGGCCAGCATCGCCACGTGTTTCTGCTGCTCCGGTGCCAGCATGTACGGCGTGCCGTGGAGGAACAGGTTGTACTCGCCCAGGGATTCGCCGTGATCGGACAGGTACAGCATGGCGGTATCGACCTTGTCCTGATTGCTGCGCAGCACATCGATCAGGCTCGACAGCACATGGTCGGTGTACACCAGCGTGTTGTCGTAGCCGTTGACGATGCTTTCGCGGCTGCAATTGTTCAGCGCGTTGCTTTCACACACCGGGGTGAAGCGCTCGTATTCCTTCGGATAGCGCTTGAAGTATTCCGGGCCGTGGCTGCCCATCTGGTGCAGGACCAGCACGGTGTCCTTGTCGAGGTGATCGATAAAGCTTTGCAGGCCCTGCAACAGGATTTCGTCGCGGCATTCGCTGTTGGCGCACAGTGCCGGGTCTTTCAGATTGCTGACATCCTGCAGGGTGACGCGATCGCAGGTGCCCTTGCAGCCGGACTGGTTGTCGCGCCAGACCACGTCGATCCCGGCACGTTTGAGCACGTCCAGCAGCCCTTCCTCATTCTTCGCCTTGCTGGCGTCGTAATCCTTGCGGCCCATGTTGGAGAACATGCACGGCACCGACACGGCGGTTTCCGTGCCGCAGGAATGCACGTCGGTAAAGGCGATCAGGCCGGCTTCCTTGTCCAGTTTCGGCGTGGTGTCGCGGCCATAACCGAGGATGCCGAAGTTTTCCGCCCGGGCACTTTCCCCCACCACCAGCACCGTCAGGGATTTGCGCGGATGATTCTGCACGGCGACGTTGCGCTGGGCGTCATCGCCGATCGTGACGAACGGTTGCTGCGCCGAAGCCACCTGTTCACGCAGATAACCGGCCGAAGCGCCGATGTAGTTGCTCGGCACCAGCATCAAGCGAATTTCGTGGTGATTGCGAAACAGCGACGACAGCCCTTGATAATTGGCCAGCGCAACGCCGCCAATGACCGCGACCGACGCGACACTCACCACAACTTTGCTTAATAACTCGCGATGCCAGCGACGATAGTTGACTGGAACTTTCCACAACAACCAGGACGGCAAGACACCCAGAAAAACGATATAAGCCAGCAACTTCAAAGACAGCAGATCGCGCACTTCAGTGGCATTGGTTTCGGCAAAGTTGCGAAACATGCCGGCATCGATCATTACACCGTATTGGCTCATGAAATAAGCCACGCCAGCGCTGACCATAAACAACAACGTCAACACGGGTTTCAACACGGGTCGAAACGCCAGCAACGTCAGAACGATGTTATACGCCGCGAAGATCATCACCCAGAACGCAATGCGCATGGCAATGCCTTTGCCGTCCGCAGCGGTGATATCGAACAGGTGCTGCCAGAGAACGAAATTGAATCCGGTCAAAAGAAAGGCGCTGGCAAACAACGTCACCCATTCCGGGCGCACGGCTTTTAACTTGAACATGGCGAGGGGCTATTTCCTTGAAAGAAGTGCCGTCGTCAATTGTGAAAATTTCATTGACTCAGACAACACAAACTTTAAGCAGGCAACCATCAATTTTTTGTGAAAAAGAAGCCAACGATTAGTTGGCCCATGAAATAACCATGAAACTTTCGGTGTATTTGAGAATGGTTCAGCTGTGGTTCAGTCGCAGTCGACGAGGTGCCGTATCGATTTTCTCGATAGCGACCCTGACTTTCTGATTTGCCGCCCCGCTCGCCTGCCCGCCTAATCGACCGTCTCTGGTTCAAAGGTCTGAAGATGGAAAACGTTCGCGCCACCACCCGCCCCGCTGTCTGGCTGATGCTCGGCATTATCCTGGTCGCCCTCAACCTGCGCCCGTCGATGGCGGCGGTCGGGCCCTTGCTCTCGGCCATTCGCGGCGATATGGCGCTCAGTTTCAGTCTCGCAGCGTTGCTGACCCTGCTGCCGGTGATGGCGATGGGGCTGGCGATGTTTTTCGGCATGGCGGTCAGCCAGCGCCTTGGTGAACAACGCACGGTGCTGCTGTCGTTGCTGATCATTGGCGTGGCAACGCTGTCGCGGTTGTTTCTCGACTCGGCGGGCGGATTGATCGCCAGCGCCGTGCTGGCCGGGATCGGCATTGCACTGATCCAGGCCTTGATGCCAGCGCTGATCAAATCGCGGTTTCCCGACAATGTGGCGCTGTGCATGGGCCTTTACGTCACCTCGATCATGGGCGGCGCGGCGCTGGCCGCTTCGTTCGCACCGTGGGTGCTGACACAGACCGGCAACTGGCGGGTGGGGCTGGCGGTCTGGGCGGTTTTGGCACTGCTCGCCATTCCTGTGTGGTGGACAACCCGCGCCACCTCACCGGACACCATCCGGACCGTCGTCAGAAAAGAATCCTTCTTCACGAATTCCCGCGCCTGGCTGCTCGCGATCTTCTTCGGTCTCGGCACCGCGTCCTACACCTGCGTGCTCGCCTGGCTGGCGCCGTACTACGTGGAAAAGGGCTGGAGCGAACAAAACGCCGGCCTGATGCTGGGTTTTCTGACGGCCATGGAGGTGATTTCCGGGCTGGTGGTGCCGGCCATTGCCAATCGCAGCCGTGACCGACGTCTGGTGCTTGGCGCCCTGCTCGGCCTGATCATCGCCGGATTCCTTGGCCTGATTCTCAGCCCGCAGCATCTGAGCCTGTTGTGGCCCTGCCTGCTCGGACTCGGCATCGGCGGGCTGTTCCCGATGAGCCTGATCGTGTCCCTCGATCACCTCGACGAACCACAACGTGCCGGCGGATTGACCGCATTCGTACAAGGGATCGGCTACCTGATTGCCGGGTTCTCGCCACTCATGGCCGGCATCGTTCGAGATCGACTGGGCAGCTTCGAGTGGGCCTGGTGGTCCCTGACAGCAGTGATGGCGCTCATGCTGCTGATGGTGCTGCGCTTCAACCCACGGCATTACGCCCGGCACATGGGCTGATCGGGCGAATGGCAGGCCGACCCGTCTGGATAAAGGCTTCTGGCCACCTTTTCCGGGTTTGATGGTGTACGTCGTGTTACTAAAACTTTCTGTCCCACAACTGACCGTGAAAAGTCCTACAGGGCTTTCTCCTGGCACCATCGTTCCGTTACGATCATGCGCACACGTTTGCGCGGATTCGGCGCAAGGAGCACAGCGAGACAGAACGGATGCTGAACAGTAACTTGCTTAGAAAGCTCGACATGCAGGATCTCATGGTGTTTGTCGCCGTGTATGAGCAAAGCAGCGTCACCGACGTGTCGGAGGCGCTGTTCGTCAGCCAGTCCACCGTCAGTTACTGCCTGAAAAAACTGCGCACCAGCTTCGAAGACGAATTGTTCGTCAACACCCGCACGGGCATGCGCCCGACCTACAAGGCCAGCAGCATGTACGGCCATGTGCAGAAAATCCTCGAAAGCATCAACCTCTGCCACGCCGGCGCTCCGACCTTCGACCCGATGGCGCAACCGGTGACCTTCAACATCTGCGCCCCGGAATACTTCGAGCAACTGATCCTGCCACGGATGTTGAAGCGCTTTGACTTCGATGACTTGCCGGTGATGGTCAACATGCACAAGTTCGAAACCGACGTGCCGGTCGAAGAATTGCGCGATGGCAGTCTCGATCTGGTGATCTGCTTCGGCCCGCACTTCCATCGCAGCCACGCCGACCTGAAATCAAGGATGTTGCTGGAAGATGACCTGGTCTGCGTCTTCGACAAACGCGCCACGCCGCTGGAGCCGCGCCTGAGCCTGCAAGCCTTCACCGAACGCCGGCATGTGTTCCCGACGCCGTGGACGTCGACCACCAACATGGTCGATGGCTGGCTGGCGCGGCAGGCGCAGAAACGCCAGATCGTCGCCCGCTCCAACAGTTACAGCGCAGCGTTGAAGATGATCACCGGCACCGATTTCATCCTGACCCTGCCCCGGCGGATCCAGCGTTTGCTGACCAACGACGCCGTGTTCAATCACTGCGAGGCGCCGAACGGCTTGCCGGGTTTCACCCTTGACATGCAGTGGTGCCACAACGTCGATCAGGACAGCGCCAACCTCTGGCTGCGCGAGCAGGTCATCAAGACCTGCGCGGAGCTGGAGGCAGCCTGAGTCCTACACGCCGATGGCGACTTTGCTGTAGGACTCGCGGTCGATATCGAGCAGTTCCACGCTCAACTGCACTTCGACACCGACCGGCCATTCGCACAGGTCCTGCAGCACCGCCAACAGGTTTTGCGAGAGTTGTTTCTTGATCTCCGGGGAACGACCGCTGAGCAGCGCCAGCCTCACCGCGACAAAGGCGCGCTCGTTCATGGCAGTGCCGACCTTGAAGGTTTCAACCTTGAGCGCACGGCTCTTGATATCGAACTCCGCCGCGAACTGACCGGAACCCACCAGCGTGTTATTGAGCCGGATCAACGCCACGTCGGCGTTCAGTTGCGGCAGGTTGGCGGTGTATTCCAGGTGCAGGTGTGGCATCTCGGTGCTCCAGTGGTTCGGCGGAAAGGTCGTACATATAACACAGCAACGCCTGACTCACGCCAGCGACGACATCACCGGACGCTCGCTCATGAACTGCTCCAGCCGCGAACGCAACCAGCGCTCGGCCGGGTCGCTGTCGACGTGGCTGAGCCAGACCATCGACAGGTCGAGGGTCGGGGTCTTGAACGGAAACGGCTCCTTGAACAAGAACCCGGAAGCGGCCATGGCGTCGGCGGTGTAATCCGGCAGGCTGGCAATCAGGTCAGTGCCGGCCAGCAGCGCTGGCAACGAACTGTACTGCGGCACCGACAACACCACCTGACGGGTACGACCGATGTCCGCCAGCCATTCATCGGCGTAGCCACTGACATTGGCAGTGTGGGAAACCAGCACGTGGGGTCGTGCGCAATATTCATCGAGGGTCAGCGGCGTGTCGGACTTGTCGGCACGCAGGATGCTCGGTTGGATGTGTCGCAATAGCTTGCGCTTGGCATTGGCCGGCAGGCCGCGGGTCTGGCTGATGCCGACGGTGATGTCGCCCGCCGCCAGAAGATCGGGAATCCGCCAGTAATCGACGTGTTGCACCACGAATACCACGCTCGGTGCTTCCTGGCGCAAGGCGCGCAACAGCGGCGGTAAAAGACCGAATTCGACGTCATCCGACAGACCGATGCGAAAGGTCATGGTGCTGACGGCGGGATCGAAATCCCGGGTCAGGCTGAGCGCCACCGACAGCGAGTCGAGCGCGGGTTTCAGGTGGCGATAAATGTCTTCGGCGCGGGCGGTCGGCTCCATGCGATGGCCGACGCGAATGAACAACGGATCGTTAAGCATGGTGCGCAGACGGTTGAGCGCCGAACTGATGGTCGGCTGGCCGAGAAACAGCTTCTCGGCGGCCCGGGTCACGTTGCGTTCGAGCATCAAGGTCTCGAACACCACCATCAGGTTGATGTCGGCCTTGCGTAATTCATTGCGGTTCATCCATTGCCCCCCGATCCCCAGATTGCGGCAGTGTAGAAAGGCCGCGGGGGCGGCGTCCATCGAAACGGCGTGTCATTGCACCGTCAACGTCTTCAGCCCCAGGCCCATGATCCGCGAATCGTCGTTGATACCCAGCTGTCGGGGGCTGACGGCATCCGGCAAGTGCAATTCGATATCGACCCGGCCATCGTTCCCGAGGCGCTGGCTGAGCTGGGCGCTGATCGGGATTTCCAGGCGATTGCCTTGAAACTGCGTCAAACGGGTCTCCAGTACCTG
The DNA here is from genome assembly GCF_002884345.1 of Pseudomonas sp. GW456-12-10-14-LB2. NCBI lineage: Bacteria > Pseudomonadati > Pseudomonadota > Gammaproteobacteria > Pseudomonadales > Pseudomonadaceae > Pseudomonas > Pseudomonas sp. GW456-12-10-14-LB2. The sequence continues at coordinate 76,811 of NZ_POHV01000014.1, read as the reverse complement.
TTGGTCATTCAGGCTGACGATCACCCGCTGGCCGGGGTGCCCAGGCGAGATGAACGCCAGCGCGTCGATCACGATCGAACGCGCCGGCGGCTGCACCCGCAATTGGATTTTCGCCTGTCGCCCTTCTGTCCACGTCCCCCAGTTTTCCGGCTTCGACCAGCCGCTGGCCAGTTGTCGATTGCGATAATTGAAGGTCAGTGTTTGCCCTGGACGAGTGAGGGGCGTGAGCAAAATCTGCCGCCCTTCATCGGGCACCTGCAGGCACTCACTGCAGCGCTTCCAGCCCGGCGCCAGCACCGCCACCCCGTCCACGCGCGTCAGCAGATCGGTTTCACTGTTGATGCTCCGTGCGGCATCGACCAGAGCATCGTCGTCCAGCAGGTACAAAGAGTCAGCGTCGTATTGCCCCGAATCGAGCATCGCGCGTGCTTTCTGCTGTGCTTGCGCCAGCGCCGAAGTGCTCATGCGTCCCAGATACACTGCATCGGTTTTCATCCCGTGGGTCGCTGCGAAACCGGCGATCATCTGCCAGCGATCGCTCTGATTCTGCGGCATCAGGCTGCGCACATTGGCGTAACGCGCAGCAGCACTGGCCCAGAAGGGATCAGTCATCGGACTGGTCCAGTACGATGACGGGGTCAGCATTTTCCCCTGCCTGATGCCCATCCAGCCGCCGTGGGTGTCGGCCACCTGGATCAACAGCGCGACCGCAAGCAAACCGATGGCGATGCGTGGCCGGTAACCGCGTACCACTAGAAAAATCATGGTCAGGACGCAGGCATACAACACCGGCCAGAACATCCGACCCGAGGCACGAAAAATACTGGCCAAGGCGATGATTCGATCGGGTAGCGGATACTCGAACGTCAACGAGCCTATGCCTATTCGGTTCGACAGCGCGAACAGCCATAAACCGAGCATGGCCACCAGCAGCCATGGACGAGCACGCAATTCATCGTTCAAGAGTCGCCGGTTTCGCAGCCAGGCAAAAAAAGCCGGCGGCACCAGCAACAGAACACCCAGGCCGAAGTAGTTGAAACCTTCGTAATCCCCCTCCTCTTTCGGCAGACCGGGAAGGAGACGGGACCAGCCTGCCGGGTCGGCGGGCGACAGCAGATTCATCCGGTACAAACCAAAACCACTGGCTGCCGCGCCATCGGCAATGCTGAAGTAACCGGCCTGCCAGCAGCACACACTCACCAAGGCGAAAAGCACGCCGCCCTCGATCAGCCCTTGCCCCCGGGTCAATGACCGACTGAATGTCTTGCCCAGCAGGTCCGCCAGCCAGATCAGCGCAACCATGGCCAGCAGGTAGGCGTGCACCCAGGCCGTCACCGCCAGCAACGTGCCCCACGCCAGGCGACGACGTTGCAGATCCGGCAGCAACACCAGGTACAGCGCCGCCAGAATCAGGAAATGGCCCGCCAGGGAAAGGTGCCCCACCAGGCGAAAAAACATCACCGGCGAAAACGCCAGCAACCCTGCACCCAGAAGGCGAATCACGGGGTGGGGCGTCATCAGCCCCAGCAGTTTCCAGCCAAACCAGGCTTGCAGGACACAACAGGTCAGCAGCCACAAACCAAAATACTGGAAGGTCTCCGGCAACCAGCCACTGAACGGCTTGAACAACAGCGCCAGCAGTGGGTTGGAGTCGGAAAAAATGATTGCGCTGCCCAGTTCCAGGCCGTAAGACGGATTGAGCCCGAGCGGAAATGTCCAGGGCGCATGCCGGAAAAACGCCCAGCCCAGATAATGCGTGGCCGGATCGCCCTGCTCCAGCCAGCCAATGTTTTGCGGGTTCAGCGCTTGCGGTCCGACCACCAGAAAAAACACCAGAACACCCAAGAACAATGGCAGCAGGGAAAGTGCCGGGTGCTCCCGTGAATCCGTCATCGATATGTCCAGAAGTTGTGCAGTACAAAGGTGAATGCCGGAATCGTCAGCGCCACGGCAACGATTCCGGCGAGATAGTGCAGCCCGGCCATCTGCGCCGCCCAGGCCACGAACATCGCCAACAGAAAGCCGCCCGCCGAAACCAGCATGAAACGCAGCAGGGTTTTGCCGTGCAGTCGGGCAGAAAAACTCCAGGTGGTGTTGATCACATAGGACACCACCGTCGCCACGATAAAGGCCACGCCGTTCGCCAGAGGCGGCTGGTGGCTGACGAAATTGATGAACAGCACCGCCACCAGCGCATGCAGCGCGGTGACGAACAGACCGGTCACGGCGAAACGCAGACCGCGCTGGATCAACGGGGACTTTTCGGCGGCCGTCACGGTTTGCGCGCCAGCACGAACACGCTCAAACCGGCGAGGCGATTCATGCCCATCAACGGCAGCTCGAGACTGCACAGGGTTTTCAGCAGCGTATTGACCAGCGGATGATGTTTTTTCAGCTGCGAACGCGGTGCCGAACCCCGAGCGCCGCCGGGTATCAGGCGCGACGCCAGCGCAATCGGGAACACCGCTCCGAAGTAATAAGCGCCCCGCTCTACCGCCAATCCGGCCTTACCCGCCAGAGCCTCGAATTGCCCCAGGGTATAGCGACGTTTGTGTTCGAGAAAATCATCATGCCCGCTCCACATGAACTGGAACGCCGGCACGGTCATCAAAAAACGGCTGCCGGACGGCACTTTGTCGACGTAGGACTTGAGCAGGCCGAGGTCGTCATCGACGTGTTCCAGCACATCCATCAGTAACACCAGATCAGCGTCCACGCTGTCGATCGAGCGACGGTAATGCACGGGTTTGCTGGCAGTGGTGGCGCTCGAGTCGGCCGGGTAACTGATGTCCACGCACCACGCTTCGCGCGCCGCCGTGTGGGTCAATAAATGATGGGAAAAGAAGCCTGAACCGGCACCGACATCGAGGATTCGCTTGATCGGCGCTTCACCCAGCAAGCGCCGGGTCGCAGCCGCTTTGGAGCAGTAATACCAATGCTCGCCGATGCTGTCGCCGAGGATGTCGGTTTCCTTGAGGTCCATCGGTCAGTCCTTGGGATCGTAAACGCGGCGCACCAGAAAGACCGGTCGGCGCTTGGCTTCAATGTAAGTGCGCCCCAGGTATTCACCGAGTACGCCAATGCCGATCAGTTGCAGGCCACCGAGGAATGTCACGGCCACCATCAGCGACGCATAACCCGGCAGATCGACACCGTACAGTAGCGTGCGCACCACGATGAACATGGCAAAGGCGAACGACACCAGCGACACCATCGCTCCCAGATATGTCCAGATCCGCAGCGGTTCGGTGCTGAAACTGGTGATGCCTTCCAGCGCAAAATTCCACAGTCGCCAGCCATTGAACTTGGTCTGCCCCGCCGCCCGCTCCGGGCGCTCGTATTCGACTTGCGTGGTGCGGAAACCGACCCAGGCGAACAGGCCCTTCATGAAACGCCGCGATTCCGGCAAGGTCAGCAATGCATCGACCACACAGCGATCCATCAAGCGAAAATCGCCGACATTCTCCGGCAACGGCTGATCGGCAATCCGGTTGTGCAGGCGATAGAACCAGTTGGCGGAGGTCTGCTTGGCCCAGGTGTCGTTGCGCCGGCTGAGACGATGCCCCAGTACCACTTCGAAGCCTTCTCGCCAACGCTCGATCATCTGCAAGATCACCTCGGGAGGGTCTTGAAGATCGACATCGATCGGCACCACGATCTGCCCGGTGACGATCTGCAAACCGGCGGACAGCGCCGCTTCCTTGCCGAAATTGCGGCTCAGATCAACGATGCGGATGCGTGAATCGCTCTGCTGGCAGTTCAGGAGACGCTCCAGCGTCGTATCGGAACTGCCGTCGTTGACGAACACCAGTTCCAGGTTGATTAGCGCCTCTTGCTCGAATACGTGACGAATGCGCAGGAGGAAGCCGTCGAGGCTGTCCTCTTCGTTGAACACGGGAACCACCAGCGACAACTTCACCGGGCCCGCGTGCTGCGTTCCATTCGAGTGGGTCAATGGACTGCTCTTTTTTTATAGTGATTGTCGGTCGCCGAACGCTGTTCGACGCCATGAGCCGCACCGTATTAAGCAGCAGCCCGAAATGTCATGCAAGGGTGAAACGACGGCGTTCCGGCCAATCCGGAGGGCGATCCCTGCGCTCTGGCCCGCGCCTTCCAGAAACATTCACGAACGATTGGAAACAAATCCCCGATAGCCAAAAAACCGCGCTCCGCTAGGCTTGCGTCGAGGCGTCACACAGGCTGTCGCACATAAATCGCATGGAGCGAACTGAATGTATTTCGAGATTTACAGGCAATCCAAAGGCACCCCGAGCACCGGCAAGGGCCAATGGCGCTGGCGGCTACGCGCGGGCAACCACGAGACGGTCGCCAGTGGCGAATCGTATGTGAACAAGGCGGATTGTCTGCATGTGATCGAGTTGATCAAGAGTGTGCAGGGAGAGACTCCGGTCAAGGAGATCTGAGGACTGTCCAGGACGCCGGGCTGCCTGAGTTGGCAGCTCCGGCGACTTCTGAAGTTGCTTCAGAATCTCTCAGGAATGTTCCGGAACGGATAATCCGACTCCTTGTATCCCCCCGGTTTCTGCCGCTTGGGCAATGTCACCTTCTCTCGCGGCACCTCTTTGTAGGGGATGCGACTGAGCAGGTCGGAGATGATATTGAGCCGCGCCCGACGCTTGTCGTTCGAGTTGGCCACCAGCCACGGTGCGTAATCGGTGTCGGTCGCTTCGATCATGTCGTCCCGTGCCCGGGAGTAGTCATACCAGCGGCTGTAGGACTTGAGGTCCATCGGCGACAGTTTCCAGATCTTGCGTCCGTCGACAATGCGCGCCTCCAGGCGCCGGGTCTGTTCTTCCTGGCTGACATTCAGCCAGTACTTGAGCAGGATCACCCCCGAACCGACAACTGCGCGCTCCACCAGCGGCACGGTCTTGAGAAACTTGTCGACCTGTTTGTCCGTGCAAAAGCCCATAACCCGTTCGACGCCGGCGCGGTTGTACCAACTGCGGTCGAAGATCACCACTTCGCCGGCCGCCGGCAAATGTGGCAGGTAGCGCTGCATGTACATCTGGCTCTTCTCGCGATCGGTCGGCGCCGGTAACGCGATGACGCGAAAGACTCGCGGGCTGACCCGCTCGGTCAGCGCCTTGATGGTGCCGCCCTTTCCCGCACCGTCACGGCCTTCGAAGATGATGCAGATCTTGATGCCTTCGGCCTTCACCCATTCCTGCATTTTTACCAGTTCGACATGCAGGCGGCGCAGTTCCGCAAGGTAGTCCTTATTCGACAGTTTTGTATGTTCGTCAGTTTTTTCTCGGGGCGAGTCTTTCTTCTTTCCCTTTGCCATGACCAGACCTCTCGGGTTGGAACGACAGCCAGGCTCGTTGGCAATGCATGACCTGGAACCGGAAAGTTTAGTCATTTATCGCAAAACGCAAGCAAACGTGCAGTAAGTCACAGACAACGTGCTTATTTCGAAAAAGCCTGTGCAGTTTTTGACGGAACGCCAATCGCCAACCATCCTCCTTCACGGCGCAGCGTCCGATGTTGGCCGTGGATGTCTCGCTGGATGCAAACCTGCCATTTGGATGTGGGGAAGAGGTCATGCACAGTTCGCTCTTGCGTGCCGCGTCGCTCCTGCTCGCCTTGAGCGCTGCACCGCTCTTGTTGCAGGCCGCCGATGCACCTGCGGCCCCGGCGGCTGCCAGCGCTGCGACCAAAGATGCCGTGTTTACCACGGAACAGCTCGATCAGATGCTCGCGTCGATTGCCCTGTATCCCGATCCACTGCTCGCTCAAGTGCTGATGGCCACCACCTATCCGGGAGAAGTCGCCGAAGCCGCAGCCTGGTCCAAGGCCCATCCGGACGCCAAGGGCGATGACGCAGTCAAGCGAGTAGCCAGCCAGACGTGGGATCCGAGCGTGCAGGCGTTGGTGGCGTTTCCGCAGGTTTTGGCGACACTGGGGCAGGATCCGGTCTGGGTGCAACGTCTGGGGGATGCCTTTCTGGCCCAGCCTGACGAACTCATGGCGGGCGTTCAGCGCTTGCGGCGTCAGGCCCAGGCGGCGGGCAATCTGCAGAGCAATCAATATCAGAATGTGACAGTGCAAAACGTAACGCCGCCCATCTCTGCCGGGACAACCAAGCCTGCCGACAACACGACCATCATCATTCAGCCCGCCGATCCGCAGGTGGTCTACGTCCCGACCTATAACCCGACGACCACTTACGGCACCTGGCCTTATCCGGCCTCGCCGCCGGTGTATTACCCGCCGCCCGCTTACTACCCGGGTCAGGCACTGGTGGCAGGATTGGCTTTCGGTACGGGCGTGGCGGTCGTCGCGTCGTTGTGGGGCGACTGCGACTGGGGCAATAACGACATCGACATCGATGTGAACCGTTACAACAACATCAACGCCAACAACCGCATCACCAACAACCAGAACAAGTGGCAGCACAACACCGTGCATCGCGATGGCGTGCCCTATCGTGACAACCGCAGCCGCGCCCAGTATGGCCGGCAGCTGGACGGTGCGGCTCAGCGTGACGCCTATCGCGGCGACAACGCGCAGCGGGCGCAGGCTCGGGAACAGGCGCGCAGTTCGATGGACAGAGCCGGTTTTGAACGCCCCGCCACCAGCAATCGGGAAGCCCGCAATCAAGTCCGCGAAGCGCAATCCGCCAATGTCGGCAACCGCCTGCAAGGTGGTGCGGACAGACCCAGAGCCGCCGACCGCGCTCAAGCCAACACGCGGGAGGCGCGCCAGCCGGGCGTTAATCAACGTGACAACCGTGCGTCTCAGGCCCGACCCGCCGCGGGCAGTGCGCGAAACAACGCCTTTGCCGGTGCGCGCGCTCCGTCACAGACCCGAGTGCAGGCTGATCGCGGCCGGGCCAGCCAGATTTCTGCGCAACGTCCCAACACCTCCCGCGCCGCCGGACATCAGATCAGCCGGCCGTCCGGCGGAGGCATGCGCCAGAGAGGAGGTGGCCGCCGATGAACATTCATTCTCTGGTCAGGAGCTGCCTGACCCTCGCTGCCGGCCTCGCATTCTCGACCTTCGTCTCGGCCCAGCAAGTATTTCCAACCCCGGAAAAAGCCGCTGACGCCTTCGTCGAAGCCCTCGGTACGCAACACGCCGACCAAAAACGCCTGACCGAACTGCTGGGCGAGGAATGGCACAGCTTCATTCCCCGTGAAGGCGTGCAGCGCAGCGATGTCGATGCCTTCCTGCAGCAATACCGCGAACAGCACACGCTGGAAAAGACCGGCGACAGCAAGGCCGTGCTCTCCGTCGGGCCCGATCACTGGACGCTGCCCATCCCGCTCATCAAAGACAAAACCGGCTGGCGCTTCGACATGAACGCCGCAAAGGCCGAAATCCGTGCCCGCCGCATCGGCCGCAACGAACTGGCGGCAGTGCAATCGGCGCTGGCCTACCACGATGCGCAAATGGACTACGCCTCGGAAGACCGCGACGGCGACGGCGCCCTCGAATACGCACAGAAAATCTTCAGCTCCCCCGGCAAACACGACGGCCTCTATTGGCCAGAAGACGACACCAACCAGATCAGCCCCCTCGGCCCTGCCTTTGGCCAGGCCATCAACGACGAAGACTGGCACGGCTACCACTTCCGCATCCTCGACGCCCAAGGCCCGTCAGCCCCGGGCGGCGCCTATAGCTATCTGATTGGAGACAAGATGAGCCGCGGATTCGCCTTGATCGCCTGGCCTGCGAAGTATGCCGACACCGGGGTGATGAGCTTCATGATCAGCCATGAGGGCCAGGTGTTTCAGAAGGACCTCGGGCCGGATGGGGAGAAAGTGGCGAAGGCAATGAAGCGGTTTGATCCGGATGATAGTTGGGAGGTGGTGGATTTGGGGCAGAAGTAGTTGGGGGTATCGAATTGCGTTGGATCAGAAACGAAAAAGCCCCGTAGCTTCTCAGCTACGGGGCTTTTTCTATGTATGGCGGAGAGATAGGGATTCGAACCCTAGGTACCGGTGAAGGTACAACGGATTTCGAATCCGTCCCATTCGGCCACTCTGGCATCTCTCCAACGGCGCGCATCATAACAACACTTTTAGCGAAAGCAAACCCTCTTTCGAAAATTTCTCCGTGCTATCAGATGCTTGCGTCGATTAAAGCGGTACGCCCAGACGGTTGGCGACTTCTTCGTAGGCTTCGATGACGTCACCGAGGCCCTGGCGGAAGCGGTCCTTGTCCATCTTCTTCTTGGTGTCCTTGTCCCACAGACGGCAGCCGTCCGGGCTGAACTCGTCGCCCAGGACGATGGAGCCGTCGCTGAACACGCCGAATTCAAGCTTGAAGTCCACCAGCAGCAGGCCTGCGTCGTCGAACAGTTTGCTCAGGACTTCGTTGACCTTGAGCGACAGTTCTTTCATGCGCGCCAGTTGCTCGGCGGTGCCCCAGCCGAACGCCACGACGTGGGATTCGTTGATGAACGGGTCGCCCTTGGCGTCGTCCTTCAGGAACAGTTCGAAGGTGTACGGGTTGAGCTTCATGCCCTCCTCGACGCCCAGACGCTTGACCAGGCTGCCGGCGGCGTAGTTACGCACGACGCACTCGACCGGGATCATGTTGAGTTTTTTCACCAGCACTTCGTTGTCGGCCAGCAGCTTGTCGAACTGGGTCGGAATGCCAGCCGCTTCGAGTTTCTGCATGATGAAGGCGTTGAACTTGTTGTTCACCATGCCTTTGCGGTCGAGCTGCTCGATGCGCTTGCCGTCGAACGCCGAAGTGTCGTTGCGAAACAGCAGGATCAAGCGGTCAGCGTCGTCGGTCTTGTAAACCGATTTGGCTTTGCCGCGGTAGAGTTCTTCACGTTTTTCCATGATGGGCTCCGCTTGCTAAGTAGATGGGCTAGGCGATGTGGCGCCAGTCGAGCCCTGAATCTTGATCGGCCAGTTGCAGCCAGTCCGGGTCGCACCCGAGGGTGTCGACAAAACATTGCCGGGCCAGCTGCGGCAGGTTGTTCTTGCTGCTCAGATGGGCCAGGACCAGGTGTTGCAGGCCTTGCCAGCCCAACTCGGCCACCAGGAATGCCGCCTGATGGTTGTTCAAATGTCCCAGCTCGCCGCCCACCCGCTGCTTGAGAAAGTACGGGTAATGACCACGGGCCAGCATGTCGCGACAGTGATTGGACTCGATCATCAACGCATCAAGGTCCCGATAACCGTCCAGCACCCGCTCGCAGTAAGAGCCCAGGTCAGTCAGCAGGCCGAAGCGCCGCTCACCGTCACTGAACACGTACTGGGTCGGTTCCTGCGCATCATGGGCCACGGCAATGACCCCGATGTTCAGAGCACCGATCTGCAGTTGCTCGCCACCAGTCACGAAACCGGCAGGTTCAATCGGTTTGCGCATCCCGCGCAGTGTGCCGCGACTGAGGTAGACAGGCAGATTGTAGCGCCGAGACAGCAAACCCACGCCATGCACGTGGTCGGCATGTTCGTGGGTTACGAGTATCGCGCTCAGTTGCGCCGGGTTCACACCCAGGCGCAACAGGCGTTTTTCGGTTTCCCGCAGGGAAAAACCACAATCCACCAGCACATACGTATCAGCACTGGCGATCAGCGTGCCGTTCCCTTGGCTACCGCTGCCGAGAACGGCAAAACGCATTGGATCAGCCCAGGTTGTCCTGAATCACGCTCAACACTTTGCGAGCCACATCGGCCGGCGCAACGGTGTTGATGTTTTTCTCGACGGTCACCTGAACGTTCTCGCCGACCTTGCTCAGGCGAACCTGATAGCGCTCGGCGCGGGCTTCAACTTCTTCCTTGGTCGGCGCGCTGCCGAACAGGCTGCTGAAGAAACCAGGCTTCTCGTCTTTCTTCTCGGCCTTTTCGGACAAGTTGATGTAGTAGAGACCCAAGCTGCGGTTGATGTCTTCAACGCGCCATTCGCCCTGCTCCAGCGCACGACCGACGCTCGACCAGGCACGATCCAGGTCCGTACCGACGTTCAGTACCGGGTTGCCGCTGCCGTCTTCACTCAGGCTGACACGGCTCGGGGTATCGAAATCACGCGAAGCCAGCATCGACACCGAACCACCCTTCTCGGAGGTACGGCTCATGCTTGCGAGCATGTCGTCGACCAGCGCAGCGTCCAGGCCAGTGTTGACCGAACGGTTGGTGAAATCGACATTGGCGGTGCTGCCGGCAGGACGCTCGGCGCTGACCACATAGACTTCACTGGTGTTGCGCTGCACGCCTGGCTCGATGCGCACCCGCACGCGGGTTTCGCTGTCGTTGCTGACGCCGGCGGCGCTCAGGCGCTTGGCCATGGCGGCGGACAGTTCGTCGGAATGCTGCCAGGTAGTGGTGAATTCACCGGTTTGCGGGCGCTGTTCATCCAGACGGAAACCGTTGTCCTGGAAGTACTGCACCGCCACTGGCCAGACTTCGGCCGGTGGGTGCTGGGCCATGACCCAACGCGAATCACCGCTCTTCTGCAGCGAGTAGTCGCTGGCGTCGGCAACGGTCGACAGCGGTTGAGGGCGCGGAACGATGTATTCACCCTTGGCGGTGTCGTCGGCCACGTTGCGCGGGATCGGCAGCAGCGGATCCAGGCGCTTGGAGGTGCTGACATCCGGTGGCAGTTGCATCGGTGCAGTCTGTTGCGCTTCCAGGTAATCGCTACCACGGTCACGGAAATAACCTTCCGGGCCCCAGACCCATCCGCAGCCACTGGTGCTGGAGATAATCAAGGCAAGTGCGGAAAGTCCGGCCATTCGCTTCATGCGTTGTACTTCCTCAATTAAACCAGGACGCTGCACTGGCGCAGGGCCGAGCGCAACGTTTCATGACAAGGTGTGCTCAGCCAGGTCAGCGGCAGGCGGATGCCTTCGTGCATCAGGCCCATTTCGACCAAAGCCCACTTCACAGGAATCGGGTTGGCTTCGATGAACAGGTCCTTGTGCAGCGGCATCAGTTTTTCGTTGATGGCCCGTGCGGTCTCGGCGTCGCCCTTGAGCGCGGCCTCGCACAGGTCGGCCATTTCGCGCGGGGCGACGTTGGCGGTGACGGAGATGTTGCCCTTGCCGCCCAGCAGAATCAGCTCGACTGCGGTCGGATCATCGCCGGACAGCACGATGAAGTCCTTGCTCACGCCGTCGATGATCGCCTTGGCGCGTTTCAGGTCGCCGGTCGCTTCCTTGATGCCGATGATGTTCGGCACGGTGGACAGGCGGATCACGGTCTCGGCCTGCATGTCGCAGGAGGTGCGGCCGGGAACGTTGTAGAGAATCTGCGGGATGTCGACCGCTTCGGCGATGTGCTTGAAGTGCTGGTACAGGCCTTCCTGGGTCGGCTTGTTGTAGTACGGGACGACCAGCAGGCAGGCATCGGCGCCGGCTTCTTTGGCATTGCGGGTCAGCTCGACAGCTTCGCGGGTCGAGTTGGCGCCGGTACCGGCGATCACCGGAATGCGACCGGCAACCTGTTTGACCACGGCTTTGATGACGGCGATGTGTTCTTCTACATCAAGGGTTGCCGACTCGCCGGTGGTGCCGACCGCGACAATGGCATGAGTGCCGTTCTTGAGATGGAAGTCCACGAGTTTGCTGAGGCTGTCCCAGTCAAGACGCCCTTGTGCATCCATGGGTGTGACCAGTGCCACCATACTGCCCGCAATCATGAAACCGCTCCTGCCGGAAAAAGAGAGCGGTAATGGTACTGGCGCCAAGATGCTTGCACAAGCGAAGTACTGTGCCGCCATTCCCCTTGGCGCCGCTTTTCGCTACCCTTCAGACTTTGATCGGTACTGATCAGCTTGTACGCCGGGTTCCAGTCTCCCGTTTCGGCCTCCCGGGCCCCGTTCCAGTGTCGTTGCCGTACGCTTCCTTGTTGATGGAGCCGTAACGCCACACGAATCGGGCCTTCCGGACAGTCATTGCCCCGGCAATCAACGCCCTCTCCCTACCGACCGCTCATCGCTTTAGGAATGCTGCATGTCCACCCCCACAGTTCGCGAACAATTCCTTGTCATCAGTGCCCTCGGCGCCAATCCCATGGAGCTGACCAACGTCCTGTGCCGCGCCAGCCATGAAAACCGCTGCGCGGTGGTCACCTCGCGCCTGACCCGCCACGGCGAGTGCAGCGCGCTGGTGCTCGAAGTCTCCGGCAGCTGGGACGCCCTGGCTCGCCTTGAAGGCAGCCTGCCGGTGCTGGCCAAGCGTCATGCGTTCACCGTCAACGTGGTGCGCAGCGCCGCCCTGGAAAACCGTCCGCAAGCCCTGCCGTACGTGGCTTACGTGTCTTCGGCGTACCGTCCGGACATCATCAACGAGCTGTGCCAGTTCTTCATGGATCACAACGTCGAGCTGGAAAACCTGACGTGCGATACCTATCAGGCACCGCAGACCGGCGGCACCATGCTCAACGCCACGTTCACCGTGACCCTGCCCGCCGGCACCCAGATCAGCTGGCTGCGCGACCAGTTCCTGGATTTCGCCGACGCCATGAACCTGGATGCACTGATCGAACCGTGGCGCCCACAGAACCCAATGTAAGGAAGCTTTCATGGCCGTTGTCATCGACCAACCGGTTACGGATTTCGAAGCACCTGCCACCAGCGGGCAGACTGTCAGCCTGTCGGCCCTCAAGGACAAGCAAGTGGTGATCTACTTCTATCCGAAGGACAGCACCCCGGGCTGCACGACCGAAGGCCAGGGATTTCGCGATCAATACGCAGCATTCAAGGCTGCCAACACGGAAATCTTCGGGATTTCCCGCGACAGCCTGAAGTCCCACGAGAACTTCAAGTGCAAGCAGGAGTTTCCGTTCGAGCTGATCAGCGACAAGGACGAAGCCGTCTGCCAGCTGTTCGACGTGATCAAGCTGAAAAAACTCTACGGCAAGGAATACCTGGGCGTTGATCGCAGCACCTTCCTGATCGACAAGAACGGTGTACTGCGTCAGGAATGGCGCGGTGTGAAGGTACCAGGACATGTCGATGCAGTGCTGGCTGCTGCTCAGGCGCTGAACAAGGCCTGATGTTGTCGGCGCCCTTGCGGGCGCCGATTCATTCTCAAAGCAGCGGCGCCACCACCGGCTCCTTGCGCGGCCAGGCATCAAGCACAGCCTTGAACAGCGTTGCCAGCGGAATCGCGAAGAACACGCCCCAGAATCCCCACAACCCGCCGAACAACAGCACCGCGCAGATGATTGCCACCGGGTGCAGGTTGACCGCTTCGGAAAACAGCAACGGCACCAGCACGTTGCCATCCAGCGTCTGGATGATCCCGTAAACCGCCATCAGATAGATGAACTGATCACTCCAGCCCCACTGGAACAGCGCAATTAGCAGCACCGGCACGGTCACCACCACGGCGCCGACATACGGCACCACCACCGATACGCCGACCAACAGGGCCAGCAGCGCCGCGTAGTTGAGACCCAGTGCGACGAAAGCGATATAGGTCACGCCGCCACAGATCACGATTTCGATGACCTTGCCGCGAATGTAGTTGGCGATCTGCCGGTTCATTTCCTCGGCGACCCGGGTGATCAGCGCCCGCTCACGCGGCAAATAGCCGCGCACCCACTCGCCGATCATTGCCCGATCCTTGAGGAAGAAGAACACCAGGATCGGCACCAGCACCAGATAGATCATGATGTTCACCAGCAGCGGCAGGCTCGACAACGAGAATGTCAGCGCCCACTGGCCGAACTTGCCGATCTCGCCTCGCGCTGCTTCGATGGCTTGCAGTACCTGCTCGTCGGAGACCAGATGCGGATAGCGCTCGGGCAGCAACAACAGCAGCGATTGCCACTTGGCGAGCATCCCAGGCAATTCGTTGAACAGGGTGATCAACTGATGCCAGAGCAACGGCAGCACCACGACGATGAACACCATCAGCACGCCCATGAACAGCGCAAACACCAGACCGACCGCCGCGCCGCCGGGTACGCGCAGGCGTTCGAGCGTGACCACCAGCCCCTGCATCAGGTACGCCAGCACCATCCCGGCCAGCACCGGCGCGAGCATTCCGCCCAGCGTCAGCACCGCGGTGAAGGCGAGAAACAGCAAAACCGCCAGCACCACCGCTTCCTCATCGGAGAAGTAGCGCTGAATCCAGTCGCGCAACACTTTGAACATCAATTTTCCTTAGGTCATTTACGCGGTCGGTTTCAGGCTTTTTTCAGCCAGTAACGGTAGACACCCGCCTCGTCTTCTTCACGCAGCAGCGTATGACCGGCCAACTTGGCAAAGGTGCGAAAGTCGCGCTGCGAGCCTGCATCCGTGGCAATTACCTTGAGTACCGCGCCACTAGGCAGCTTGTTCAGCTCCATCTTGGCCTTGAGCAACGGCAACGGACAATTCAGGCCACTGGCGTCCAGTTCACAGTCATGGGCTACAGCGTCGGTCATGCGTCACTCCGGATCAGGTGGTCAGGCTGCCTAGAATATCTGGTCGCAGGCCCGGTGTCCGGCTACAGTAAGGTCTTTGTCGACTAAGGCTTTGTGCATGACATTTCTGCGCCCTACCCTGCTGACGCTCGCTTGCCTGCTCGCCTCACCGGGCTTCGCCGACGACCTGCCGTCACTCGGTGACGCCAGCTCTGCCATCGTCTCGCCACAACAGGAATATCAACTGGGTCGCGCCTGGCTGGCCTTGCTGCGCAGCCAGGTTTCGCAGCTCAACGATCCACAGCTCAAGGACTACGTCGAGTCCAGCGTCTATAAGCTGGTGGAAACCAGCCAGGTCAATGACCGACGCCTGGAATTCATCCTGATCAACAGCCCGCAGCTCAACGCCTTTGCGGCGCCGGGCGGGATTGTCGGGGTCAACGGCGGTCTGTTCCTCAATGCCCAGACCGAGGGCGAATATGCCTCGGTACTGGCTCACGAACTGGCTCACTTGTCCCAACGCCACTTCGCCCGAGGCGTCGAGGCTTCGCAGCGGATGCAGGTGCCGATGATGGCGGCGCTGCTGGCCGGTATCGTGATCGCTGCTGCCGGCGCAGGCGATGCCGGGATTGCAGCGATTGCCGGCACCCAGGCGGCGGCGATTCAGGAACAACGGCGCTTCTCGCGCCAGAACGAGCAGGAAGCCGACCGCATCGGCATCCTCAATCTGGAGAAGGCAGGCTACGATCCGCGCTCGATGCCGACCATGTTCGAGCGTTTGATGCGCCAGTATCGTTTCGACGCCAAGCCGCCGGAATTCCTGCTGACTCACCCTGTCACCGAATCGCGTATCGCCGACACCCGCAACCGCGCCGAACAGGCTAAACCCGGCGGCATCGAAGACAGCAAGCGCTACCAACTGATCCGCGCGCGGGTGCAGTTGACCTACGAAGAAACACCGGGCCTTGGTGCCAAGCGCTTCCGCGCGCAACTGGATGAGAACCCTAAAAACGACGTGGCTCGCTATGGTCTGGCGATCGCCCAGATCAAGGGCGGTCAGTTGAACGAAGCACGGGAGAATCTCAAGCAACTGCTGGAGAAATCGCCGAACGAGATCATCTACAACCTGGCGCAGGTCGATCTGGACATCACCAACAATAAGTTGGCCGATGCCCAGTCACGCGTTGACCGGATGCTCAGTCAGTATCCAGGCAACTACCCGCTGAACCAGGTACGCGTCGATCTGCTGCTGAAACAAAATCGTACCGCCGATGCGGAGAAGGCGCTGGAAGGTTTGTTGAAATCGCGTCCGGACGATCCGGACGTCTGGTATCAGGTTGCAGAAACACGCGGACTGTCCGGCAACATCATTGGCCTGCATCAGGCCCGTGCCGAATATTTCGCGCTGGTCGGCGATTACCGCCAGGCCATCCAGCAACTGGACTTCGCCAAGCGCAAGGCAGGCAGCAACTTCCCGCTGTCCTCACGCATCGATGCCCGCCAGCGCGAACTGATGGAGCAGGAGCGCATGGTCAAGGACATGATGGGTTAAGCCCGCGCTGCGACAAATTCCGGACACAAAAAAACCGCCTCTTTCGAGGCGGTTTTTTTACTTCTTCGATAACTGGATCATTCAGCCAGTTTGAAGGTGATGAAGCTGGCACGGCCCTGACGCAGAACGCGCATCGACACCGAACGGTTTTTCGGCAGCGCCTTGGCGATCTCGGCGAACTCCTTGGAAGAACCAATGGCCTGATTGTTCAGGTGCGTGATGATGTCGCCCGGTTGCAGACCGATCAGGGCTGCAGGACCGTCCTGCACTTCCTTGATCACCACACCGCCCTTCAGATCGTAGGTTTTCTTCTGCTCGGCGCTCAGCTCGGCAACCGATACACCCAGACGATTGCTGTTGGTTTCAGCACCAGATTTTGGCAGAGCATCCAGTTCCTTGTCTTCATCTGGAATGGCGCCGACAGTCAGCTCGACATTCTTGCGCTTGCCGTCGCGAATCACTTCGAGATTGGCTTTGGCGCCAGCCTTCAAAGCACCCACCAGATGTGGCAAGTCAGCGGACATGACGATCGGTTGACCGTTCATGCTCAGAATCACGTCACCCACTTGCAGACCGCCCTTGGCAGCCGGGCCGTCATCCTGAATCTGTGCAACCAGCGCACCGGCCGGTTTATCCAGACCGAACGACTCGGCCAGATCCTTGTTCACTTCCTGGATGACGACGCCCAACCAGCCACGGCTGACTTTGCCGCCGCTTTTCAGCTGATTTGAAACGTCCATGGCCACGTCGATCGGAATGGCGAACGACACGCCCATGAAGCCACCGGAACGGGTATAGATCTGCGAGTTGATCCCGACCACTTCACCGTTCAGGTTGAACAGTGGGCCACCGGAGTTACCCGGGTTGATCGGCACGTCGGTCTGGATGAATGGCACGTAGTTTTCGTTCGGCAGACTGCGGCCGACGGCACTGACGATGCCTTGGGTCACGGTGTGGTCAAAGCCGAATGGCGAACCGATTGCGACCACCCATTGACCGGCTTTCAGGTCCTGGGATTTGCCGAGTTTCAGCACTGGCAGATCCTTGCCTTCGATTTTCAGCAGCGCTACGTCGGAGCGTGGGTCGGTGCCGATCAGCTTGGCTTTCATTTCACTGCGATCAGCCAGACGGACGAGAATTTCATCGGCATCGGCGATTACGTGGTTGTTGGTCAGGATGTAGCCATCCGGCGAAATGATGAAGCCCGAACCCAACGATTGCGCTTCGCGCTGACGATCACCACGCGGAGAACGCTGTTGCGGCGGCATGCCCCGCTCGAAGAACTCGCGCAGCATCGGTGGCAAGCCTTCCAGGTCAGGCATCTGCTGGTTCACTTTGCGATCCGGCAGCTTTTGCGTGGTACTGATGTTCACCACCGCAGGCGAGGCCTGTTCGACCAGTTGGGTGAAATCAGGCAGGTTGGCCGGACTGGCCGCTTCAGCCGCTTGGACTGCAGGAACAGCCTGACCGAGCACCAGCACAGTGGCGAAAATGGAGAGATAAGACTTCAAGCTTGGTATCGACATACAGCTCCCGTTACGACGAGCAGGGTTAAGCGATATGGAGCAAGGAACACCGGAAACCACAGGCCGGCATTTTTGTTCCGGGAACAACAAACAAGGCCAGAGCCGAGAGGCTCTGACCTATAAAAAATTTTCGGGTGTTTTGCAAATGAAAATGCTCAGCAAACATTTCACGTCTCGACGACGAAGTGGAGATAGCTGGAATCAGCTCACTGCTTGCTGGTTGCAGCGCCATCATTGCGCATCGACAGGGCAATCCGTTCGGCGGTCCCGATTGGAATCTCGCCAACCACCGTCACCATCATTTCGCCTTGAGGCGTTGTCAGACGGCGGGATACGGCAACGGTCGGGCCCAGTTGAGTCCGGGTATCGGTGACAGTTGCGCCGTTCAGCGGCTCGAGAAACACGGAGAAGCGGGCAAGACCATCGTCATACATCAGGCTGTTGACCTGGGTCTTGGTTTCCGGATCCTTGTGCGAGGAACTGCTGGTCAGTTCAAAGCCAGGAGGCAGCCAGTCGGAACGCCAGACCTGTGCGGTTTTGACCGCAGACGCCTTGTCGCTGTCGAGCGTGACTGTCTTGCAATCGGAGTTGGCTTGCAGGTCTTTATCGGATGGGACTTCAGAGGTATCCAGCCGCGTAAACTGGAATCTCTCAAGCAACTGCCCCTTGTCGTTCAACAGCAGAGACTTGAGCGGCAGGCCCGTTTCCTTGTCCAGATGCAGTTCGAAACCGTAGCGGTGCTGATCACGCGGCGTCAGCGATACGATCACCGCTTCACGCCCGGCCACGCGCGACTTGCCAATGACGGCAAGCTCATACCAGTTCTTCAGCTTTTGGGGATCGAGAGGGCGAGCGGCGGAATTGGGAGAATCCCCCAGACCCGCAATCAGGGTGCCGCTGACGCATTGAGTATGCCCATCAATGCGCACGACTTCCTGAGCCGAACCGTCGAGCTGAAGCAAACGCTCTCGGACCTGGCCATTCTGGACGCGATGCCAGATGTTGTGGGTAGAAAAGCTACCGTTACGCTCGTAAACGAATGTGCCGTGAAAGCTTTGCTGCTGCTCGGCCTGGCCCAGGCGGGTCAACCAGTCCTGAGCCTCGTCGGCGTGGGCTGGGACAATGAACCAGCCGCTGAGCAGAAGCGAAAGTAGAGGTATGGCGCGCATGATCCCCCTTAACGGTTTTCCAGGCTTGCTGCACGTGCATATGGCAGCGCGCTCTCGGTGCCTTTCAAGGCAGCCTGTTGAGCATGTTGACGCAGGTAACCTGGCAGACGCTGATCGTGCCAGCCTGGCTGACCTTGCAGTACGCCATTGGCCATTGGGCCAGTAGCTTCCGAACTCTCATTATAGCCTGCCAATACCGCCGGGCCTTTTACCTGAGGGGTAGCCAGCACTGGCTGATTGGATTGCTGAGCGAGTTCGACGCCGGCGATTTCGTCCTGGTTGTACAGACGAACACCTGCCAATACAGCAACGGTCACCGAAGCGGCTACAGCCAGACGACCGAGGCTGCGCCATGGGCCGCGTGTCACTTTGGCAGGGGTCGCTTCGTCTTCCAGCGCAGCTGAAACCGCCGCAGCGAGATCCAGACGTGGAAGCAACAGATCCTTGTGCATGGCTGCCCGAGCGATCTGGTAACGAGCCCAGGTTTCACGGGTTTCAACGTCGTCCAGTGCATTGAGCACTCGACGCAATTCCAGTTCGTCCGCTTCGTTATCCATCACTGCGGACAGCGATTCCTGCAGGGCTTCACGACTCATGGCGTTCCTCTCTTGGCTGTCGCCGCTGTCTTTAGTTTTCCTGCAACAACGGTTGCAGGGCTTTATCGATGGCCTCCCGGGCGCGGAAAATCCGGGAGCGCACGGTACCAACCGGACATTGCATGACGCTCGCAATGTCCTCGTAACTCAGACCATCGAATTCGCGCAAAGTTAACGCCGTGCGCAAATCCTCTGGCAGTTGCTGAATGGTTCGATGGACGGTGCCTTCGATCTCATCCCGCAGCAATGCACGTTCAGGAGACTCGAGATCTTTCAGGCCGTGATCGCCATCGTAGAACTCTGCATCCTCGGAACTTACATCGCTATCCGGCGGCCGACGGCCGCGTGAAACCAGATAGTTCTTCGCCGTGTTAATGGCGATGCGGTACAGCCACGTATAAAACGCACTGTCGCCGCGGAAATTTCCAAGCGCTCGATACGCCTTGATAAAGGCTTCTTGTGCGACGTCCTGGGCTTCATGGGTGTCGTGCACAAAACGCACGATCAACCCGAGAATTTTGTGCTGATACTTCAGCACCAACAGATCGAAAGCTCGCTTGTCGCCACGCTGAACGCGTTCGACCAGCTGCTGATCCTCTTCCTGGGTTAGCATGAACACTCCTCGATAAACTCGGAGGAGGCTTGCATGACCAAACGACCGGACTTGCAAACATAGACTCGGGCTTTTCGCAAAAGTTCTCCCCCTCCAAGCAAGTTTCCTGCGGGCTCTGATTTGGCACGCACGAAAAACGCAGCGCGGGATGAACCGGCTGCGCGAATAATCTTGTCATCGGCTCGCCGGCAAGAACCCAATCGCAGGTTCCGCATTGAAGCCGACACTGTCCCTTGTTTCGGGCAACTGTCTATTGATCTTGAGCCTCTGGCAAAAGTTCCAAATATTTATAGACGTGCCGCGCCGACATTGTGCAACCGTGAGCGGAAAAAGCGTGTTTCATCTGCGATACAGTCGCTTTTTCCCAAAACTGCTGAAAAAAACTTCCGACAAAGCGTCGGTATTTTTCCGTCACGGTAGTTTCACAATGCCATATCGGCCCGGCTATTGTGCCGCTCCACCCCTCTATATACTAGTGGGCTGTGTGGCTGTCTCGACTCGCCCATCCGCCTGTCCTGCGCCAACCCCGACCCGGGTCGCTTTGAGCGGAATCCTGAAATGAGCCAACAGTTTCAACACGATGTTCTGGTGATTGGCAGCGGCGCTGCCGGTTTGAGTCTCGCGCTGACCCTGCCCGGTCACTTGCGCATCGCCGTACTGAGCAAAGGCGACCTCGCCAACGGCTCGACCTATTGGGCCCAGGGTGGCGTCGCGGCCGTGCTGGATGATACCGACACCGTCGAATCCCACGTCGATGACACCCTGAATGCCGGCGGCGGCCTGTGCCATGAAGACGCCGTGCGTTTCACCGTCGAGCACAGCAAGGAAGCGATCCAGTGGCTGATCGACCAGGGCGTGCCCTTCACTCGTGACGAACAGTCCGGTACAGAAGATGGCGGCTTTGAATTCCACCTCACCCGCGAAGGCGGCCACAGCCATCGACGGATCATCCATGCCGCCGATGCCACTGGCGCTGCGATCTTCACGACCCTGCTGGCCCAGGCCAAAGAACGGCCGAACATCGAATTGCTCGAACAGCGGGTAGCGGTCGATCTGATCACCGAGCGTCGGCTGGGGCTGGAAGGCGAACGCTGCCTGGGCGCCTACGTGCTAAACCGCAAAACCGGGGAAGTCGATACCTTCGGGGCACGCTTCGTGATCCTGGCGTCCGGCGGCGCTGCCAAAGTCTATCTCTATACAAGCAACCCCGACGGTGCCTGCGGTGATGGCATCGCCATGGCCTGGCGTTCGGGTTGCCGGGTGGCGAACCTGGAGTTCAACCAGTTCCACCCCACCTGCCTTTATCACCCGCAAGCCAAGAGCTTTCTGGTAACCGAAGCCCTGCGCGGTGAAGGCGCCCATTTGAAGCTGCCGAACGGCGAACGCTTCATGCAGCGCTTCGACTCACGTGCAGAACTGGCGCCACGGGACATCGTCGCCCGCGCCATCGACCACGAAATGAAGCGTCTGGGTGTCGACTGCGTCTACCTCGATATCAGCCACAAACCCGAAGCCTTCATCAAATCGCACTTCCCGACCGTCTACGAGCGCTGCCTCGGATTCGGCATCGACATCACCAAGCAACCGATCCCGGTCGTGCCGGCGGCGCATTACACCTGCGGCGGCGTGATGGTCGATCAACAGGGCCGCACCGACGTGCCCGGTTTGTACGCCATCGGCGAAACCAGCTTCACCGGCCTGCACGGCGCCAACCGCATGGCTAGCAACTCGCTGCTCGAATGCTTCGTCTACGCCCGATCGGCGGCGGCGGACATTCTCGAGCAACTGCCCGACGTCGCGATCCCGCGCGCCCTGCCCGCCTGGGACGCCAGCCAGGTGACCGACTCCGATGAAGACGTGATCATCGCCCACAACTGGGACGAATTGCGGCGCTTCATGTGGGACTACGTGGGCATCGTGCGCACCAACAAGCGCCTGCAACGGGCCCAGCATCGCGTGCGTTTGCTGCTGGACGAAATCGACGAGTTCTACAGCAACTATAAAGTCAGCCGTGACCTGATCGAGCTGCGCAACCTGGCGCAGGTAGCGGAACTGATGATCCGCTCGGCCATGGAGCGCAAGGAAAGCCGTGGTCTGCATTACACCCTCGACTACCCGGACCTGCTGCCCGAAGCACTCGACACTATTCTGGTGCCGCCCACCTACGTCGGCTAAGCTTGAGGCGTACCCGCAGGCGTCGGTGCAGATCCGCCGCCTGCGAATCCCGGGGCACGCAGATCGACCTGACCCGCCACTCACCGCGCAATCGAAAGCGCAGCACCACGATCAGTGGCAGCGCCAGACTGTCCGGGCGCAATTGCACCGCCTGCCAGCCATCGGCCCGGTTCCACAGTTGCCAGCCATCGGCGTCCCGGCGCAATCCGCAGAATGCCTTGGGATGACTCAGCAGGATGTGCCGCGGCAACACCCAGGCAGCATTGGCGAGACACGCGAAAGCCCCAAGCAGAAAAACCCAGAATGGAATCGATAACAGAAACAGAGAACCCAGCGCGAATGCCTGGGCCAGCAGATATGCCGCCAGCAACTGCCGTGAGGCATGCCAGCGGCATTCAAACGTGTTACTTGGGCTGGACACGATCCAGAATCATGCGAACCATGCGTTGCAGTTCGGGATCTTCCGATTCGCTGCGCTCCATGAACCAGCCGAACATGTCCTGATCCTCGCACTCGAGCAGGCGGACATACAGCGCGCGATCCACCTCGTTCAGATTGGCGTAGACCTCTTTCACGAACGGCACCAGCAACACGTCAAGCTCAAGCATGCCGCGACGGCTGTGCCAAAAGAGGCGATTCAGTTCAACTTGTTCGACCATGGAGCCCTCCTCAAATAGGCCGCAAGTATACAGGCCCGAAGCGGGCCGAACAGTCGGCTTTGGTCGGGCACCACCGATCCTTTATCAACTACCCATTTCAACACCACCCCCTTATGATGTGCCCCAGTCTATTTACCCTGCGATGACCCATGGCCGATTCTGCTTTTTTCTGCACCCTCTCTCATGAAGGCGTTCTCGCGGTTCGCGGCGCGGATGCCGGCAAATTCCTGCAAGGCCAGCTGACCTGCAACATCAATTACCTGAGTGATACCCAGGCCAGCCTTGGTGCCCGTTGCACGCAGAAAGGCCGGATGCAGTCGAGTTTCCGCATCGTGCTTGAAGGCGATGGCGTACTGCTGGCGATGGCCGGCGAGCTGCTGGAGCTGCAACTGGCGGATCTGAAAAAGTACGCGGTGTTCTCCAAATCGAAACTGACCGACGAAAGCGCCTCCTGGGTGCGCTTCGGTCTGGATCATGGCGATGCTGCCCTGAGCAGCCTGGGTCTGGAACTGCCGGCGAATACCGACAGCGTGGCTCGCCACGAAGGGCTGATCGCGATTCGCGTCTCCCCGAACCGTGCCGAACTCTGGGTGCCTGCCGATCAGGCCGACGGCATCAAAGGCAAGCTGTCCGCACAATTGATCGAAGGCGAACTCAATCAGTGGCTGCTGGGCCAGATCCGCGCCGGCATCGGTCAGGTCATGCCGAGCACCCGCGAGCTGTTCATCCCGCAGATGCTCAACCTGCAAGCCGTCGGCGGCGTGAGCTTCAAGAAAGGCTGCTACACCGGTCAGGAAATCGTCGCGCGCATGCAGTATCTGGGCAAGCTCAAGCGTCGCCTGTACCGCGTGCAACTGGACGCCAGTGAATTGCCGGAGCCGGGCACCCCGCTGTTCGCCCCGAGCCACGGCAGTTCCATCGGCGAAGTGGTGCTGGCCGCCCGTGCCGAAAAGAATATTGAACTGCTGGCGGTGTTGCAGGCCGAAGCTGCCGACGCAGGCGATTTGCATCTGGGCACGGCCGAAGGTCCGGCGCTGCACTTGCTCGACCTGCCTTACGAACTGGATCGCGACCGCGAAATCCAGCGTTGATCGCAGCATTTGTTGCAACACCCTAGAGAAACGACATGAGTGAGCTGGCGGATAAGGTCCAACAGGATTTGGTTGAGGCCATCGATAACGATGACCTGGTTCTGCCAACGTTACCGGAAGTGGCCCTGCAGATTCGCAAGGCCGCTGAAGACCCGGATATCAGCGTCAGCGACCTGAGCAAAGTGATCGGCCGCGACACGGCGCTGTCGGCGCGCCTGATCAAAGTGGTCAACAGCCCGCTTCTGCGTGCCACCCAGGAAGTCACCGACCTGCACACCGCCATCACCCGGCTCGGCGTCAATTACAGCAGCAACCTGGCGATCGGTCTGGTGATGGAGCAGATCTTCCACGCCCGCTCCGACGTGGTCGAACAGAAGATGCGCGAAGTCTGGCGCAAGAGTCTGGAGATCGCGGGGGTCAGCTACGCCCTGTGCCGTCGCTATACCCAGCTCAAACCCGATCAGGCCGCGCTCGGTGGACTGGTTCATCAGATCGGCGTGCTGCCGATCCTGACCTATGCCGAAGACCACTACGAGTTGCTGTCCGATCCGGTCAGCCTCAACCATGTGATCGACCACATTCATCCGTTGCTCGGCGACAAGCTGCTGCGGGTCTGGGAGTTTCCGGAGCGTCTGGTGGAGCTGCCGGGGCTGTATCAGGACCTCAAGCGCGAATCGCAGCAGATCGATTACGTCGACATCGTGCAAGTGGCCAGCCTGTATTGCCACAAGGACACCGACCATCCGCTGGCCCGCATCGATCCGTTCAGCGTGCCGGCATTCCGCAAGCTTGGCATCGATCCGGAAAACAAGGCGCTGTGCGCCGATCTGGAAGAATCGCGGTCGATGTTCTACTGATCAACCGGCGACAAAACTCACCCGCACTTTCAAACCTGCCTGCTCGCCATCGTGCAGACTGATCTGCGCCAGATGCGCGCGGCAGATTTCCCCGACAATCGCCAACCCCAGCCCGGAACCGGCCACCTGCTGGTTGCGCCGGTAAAAGCGTTCGAACACCCGATCCCGCTCTTCCAGCGGAATGCCCGGGCCATCGTCTTCAACCTCCAGCACCGCTGGCGCCGTGACCCGCAGAATCACGTTGCCGCCCGGCGGCGTGTGCGCCAGCGCGTTGTCCACCAGATTGCTCAGCAACTCGTTGAGCAATGTCGGTTCGCCACGCAGCCAGACCGGCTCGTCCGCTTCCAGCGCCAAGGCAACGCCGCGAGCATGAGCCAGCGGTGCCATGGCCATGCCCAGTTCCCGCGCCAACTGACTCAGATCGAGCAACTGCGCCCCGCCCTCGGCGATCGCCCGGGCGCCGTTTTCCACCCGGGCCAGCGACAGCAACTGATTGGCCAGATGGGTCAGGCGATCCGTGCTTTGCGCTGAAGACTCCAACGTATCGCGCCAGGTCTGCGGCTCGTTCGAGCGCAAACCCAGTTCAAGCCGCGCCTTGAGCGCCGCCAGTGGCGTGCGCAGTTCATGGGCCGCATCGGCGATGAATTGCGCCTGCCGCTCGAATTGCCCGCGCAGGCGTTCGGTAAAGTGATTGAGCGCCCGCACCAGCGGCCACAACTCGTGTTGCACCTCGACCAGCGGCAACGGCCGCAGGTCATCGGGCTGACGCTCTTCCACTGCCGTGCGCAAACGCTCGATCGGCCGCAGCGCCGCACTCACCGCAAACCACACCAGCAACAACGCGCCAATCGCCAGCATGCCCAGCCGCAGCAAGGTGTCGGCGGCCAGACTGCGGGCCATGCTGACGCGTGCCTCGTCGGTTTCGGCGACGCGGATTTCCGCCATGCCGTTCATGTTCGGCTCACTGACCGCCTTGAGCAGACTCACCACACGTACGTTCTGCCCCTGATACTTCGCGTCGTAAAAGCGCGCGAGGGCGGGATAGCTGTCGGTCCTCGGGGTGCCCGGCGGCGGGCCCGGCAGGTTTTCGTAGCCGGAAATCAACTTCTGGTTGATGTCGTTAACCTGGTAATAGATGCGCCCCGCGCTGTCGTAAGCGAAGGTATCCAGCGCCACATAAGGCACGTCGGCACTGAGACTGCCGTCGCGCTGCGACAGGCCGGCGGCAATGGTCCGAGCCGACGCCAGCAGCGTTCGGTCGTAGGCGGTGTCGGCAGCTTCGCGACCGTTCCAGTACGCGCTCAATCCGCTGGCGAGCATCAACACCACCAGCAACAGCGCGAGGTTCCACAACAACCGCCAGCGCAGGCTGCTGGGCTTATGCATCGCGGCTTTCCAGCAGATAACCCAGACCGCGGAAAGTCACGATGGCCACCGAATGGCCGTCGAGTTTCTTGCGCAGGCGGTGCACGTAGATTTCGATGGCATCCGGGCTGGCCTCTTCGTCGAGACCGAACACCTGCGCAGCCAGTTGTTCCTTGCTCATCACCCGACCCGGACGGGCAATCAACGCTTCGAGCACTGCCTGTTCGCGGGAGGTCAGCGTCAGCAATTCATCACCGAGGGTGAAGCGTCGGGTATCGAGATCGTAGGCCAGCACGCCGCAACGCTGCTGGCGTTCGCCGCCGAGCACGCTACGGCGCAACAGTGCTTTGACCCGCGCTTCGAGTTCGGTGAGTTCGAACGGTTTGGCCAGATAATCGTCAGCACCGAGATTGAGCCCATGAACCCGATCCTTGACATCGCTGCGAGCCGTCAGCATCAGCACCGGCAGGTTCTTGCCCCGGGCCCGCAGGCGCGCCAGCACTTCAAAACCGTCCATGCGCGGCAGGCCGACATCAAGGATCGCCACCGCGTACTCCTCGCTACCCAGGGCAAGGTCGGCAGCCACGCCATCGTGCAAGACATCCACAGTCAGACCGGTGCTCTTGAGCGCCTGGGCGACGCTTTCGGCCAGCGGCAAATGGTCTTCGACGAGCAGGACACGCATGGATCTCTACCTCATTCAGGGATGGCCGACGCCATTCTTTGCGGCGGAGTTTACAGCCGCAACCGCCACTGTGAAGCCCGAAAACACGCGAAAGAATACTGAAAGGTTAGCGAAAGGTTGGGCCGTTAGAGTCGTTTCACCGAAGGTCCCAACTGCCGACCTTCGCCGTTTTGCCTGTACTTGCACCGTAGCTTCAAAACGTAGCTCTCGAAAAACGCCTCGATGCGTTTTCGCCAATAAGAACAATAACGAGGTACTGCACCATGCTGTCCACACAGCTTCAGGTTGACCCGTTTCATTCTTCCTCTCGAATTTCCCCGTTTTCGCTTGTCAGCGCCATCGTCGGCTGCGCGGCGTTCAACCCATCCGGGTCTGAGCCTGTTAGCCTGCGCGCGCGAAACCGCCGCACCTGAAACATCCCCAAAAACAACAACTCCCGTGGAGACACTCATGAACCGATCCCTGCGCCGTTTCGCCCTCGCCGCCGGTTGCGTGCTGTTCGCCGGCCAACTGATGGCCGAACCGAAACGTCCGGAATGCATCGCCCCCGCCTCCCCCGGCGGCGGTTTCGACCTGACCTGCAAACTGGCGCAAAGCGCACTGGTCAACGAAAAACTGCTGACCAAACCGATGCGCGTGACCTACATGCCCGGCGGTGTCGGCGCGGTGGCGTACAACGCCGTTGTGGCGCAGCGTCCGGCCGATGCCGGCACGCTGGTGGCGTGGTCCAGCGGTTCGCTGTTGAACCTGGCCCAGGGCAAGTTCGGTCGGTTCGATGAAACCAACGTGCGCTGGCTGGCGGCGGTCGGCACCAGCTATGGCGCCATCGCGGTGAAAAACGATTCGCCCTACAAAACGCTCGATGATCTCGTGCAGGCGCTGAAGAAAGATCCGAGCGCTGTGGTGATCGGTTCCGGCGGCACCGTCGGCAGCCAGGACTGGATGCAGACGGCACTGATCGCCAAAGCCGCCGGGATCAACCCGCGCGACCTGCGTTACGTCGCCCTCGAAGGGGGCGGCGAGATCGCCACCGCCCTGCTCGGCGGCCACATTCAGGTCGGCAGTACCGACATCTCCGACTCCATGCCGCATATCCAGAGCGGCGACATGCGCCTGCTGGCCGTGTTTGCCGAAAAACGCCTGGATGAGCCGGAAATGAAGGACATTCCTACCGCGCGTGAACAAGGCTACGACATCGTCTGGCCGGTGGTGCGCGGCTTCTACCTCGGGCCAAAAGTCAGCGATGAAGACTACGCCTGGTGGAAAAACTCCTTCGACAAACTGCTGGCCTCGGAAGACTTCGCCAAGCTGCGCGATCAGCGTGAACTCTTCCCGTTCGCCATGACCGGTCCCGAGCTGGACACCTACGTCAAGAAGCAAGTGGCGGACTACAAGGTGCTGGCCAAAGAGTTCGGCCTGATTCAGTGATCGTCTCGGTCTAGCGTCCATGGCCCTCTCGCCGGGGCCATGGCAGGAGTTCCCTCATGCTTATTCAACGCATTTTTGCCTCAGTGCTGTTGCTGGCCTGCGCCGGCCTGGCGCTGATGGCGTGGCCGTATCAGGCGGCTTTTTCCTACGAACCGGTCGGTCCTCGGGCATTCCCTCTGTTGATGTTGGGCCTGATGAGCCTGGCGCTGCTGTACATGGTGTTTCGCCCGGCGCCGATCAAACACAGCGATGACGAGCCGCCGCTGGATCGCGAAACCCTGACCAAGATCGCAATCTGCGTCGCCTTGCTGCTGGTGTTCGCCGGCTTGTTCGAACCACTGGGCTTCATCCTCAGCAGCATTCTGATCGGCATCCCGATGGCGCGCCTGTACGGCGGGCGCTGGGTGCCCAGCGTCATTGTCACGACGCTGATGGCGATTGGTTTGTACGTGTTGTTCGACCGCGTGATGGACGTTCCGCTGCCCCTCGGCCTGCTCGACGTTCTGGAGAACTGATATGGATACTCTCGGTTATTTGGGTCAGGGCTTCGGCGTCGCGCTGAGTCCGTACAACCTGGTCACGGCCCTGACCGGCACGCTGATCGGCACCGTGGTCGGCTTGTTGCCGGGCCTGGGCCCGATCAATGGCGTGGCGTTGCTGATCCCGATCGCATTCGCCCTCGGCCTGCCGCCGGAATCGGCATTGATTCTGTTGGCGGCGGTGTATCTGGGCTGCGAATACGGCGGCCGGATCAGCTCGATCCTGCTGAACATTCCGGGCGAAGCCTCCACCGTGATGACCACGCTCGACGGTTACCCGATGGCCCGCAAAGGCCTGGCCGGTGTGGCGTTGTCGTTGTCGGCGTGGAGTTCGTTCATCGGCGCCTTTATCGCCACCTGCGGCATGGTGCTGTTCGCCCCGCTACTGGCGAAATGGGCGATTGCCTTCGGTCCGGCGGAATACTTCGTGTTGATGGTGTTCGCGATTGTCTGTCTCGGCGGCATGGCCGGTGACCGACCGGTGAAAACCTTTATCGCGGCGTTGATCGGTCTGTTCCTTTCCAGCGTCGGCATCGACGCCAACAGCGGTGTGTACCGTTTTACCGGCGACAACATTCACCTGACTGACGGCATTCAGTTTGTGGTGCTGGTGCTGGGCCTGTTCTCGATCAGCGAAATCCTTCTGCTGCTGGAGAAAACCCATCGCGGCCAGGAAGCGGTGAAAGCCACCGGGCGGATGATGTTCAACTTCAAGGAAGCGGCGTCGGTGTTCGTGGTGAACATCCGTTGCGGCCTGCTCGGTTTCATCATGGGCGTGTTGCCGGGTGCCGGTGCGACCCTCGCCAGCGCCGTGGCCTACATGACCGAGAAACGCATCGCCGGCGCCAGCGGCAAGTTTGGTCAGGGCGACGCCCGCGGCCTCGCCGCACCGGAAACCGCCATCGGCGCCTCCGCTTGCGGCGCGCTGGTGCCGATGCTGACCCTCGGCGTTCCGGGTTCGGGCACCACGGCGGTGATGATCGGCGCTCTGTCGCTGTACAACATCACCCCCGGCCCGCTGCTGTTCCAGCAACAGCCAGACATCGTCTGGGGCCTGATCGCCTCGCTGTTCATCGCCAACATCATGCTGGTGATCCTGAACATCCCGATGATCCGCATCTTCACCCGCATCCTCGCCGTGCCGAACTGGGCACTGGTGCCGGTGATCGCGATCATCACCGGGATCGGCGTGTACGCCGTGCATGCAACCACGTTCGACCTGTTCCTGATGGTCGGCATCGGCATCTTCGGCTACATCCTGCGCAAACTGGATTTCCCGCTGTCGCCAGTCCTGCTGGGGTTCATCCTCGGCGGCCTGATGGAGCAGAACCTGCGCCGGGCGCTGTCGATTTCCAACGGTGCGCTGGAGATTCTCTGGTCGAGCCCGATCACCTTCGGTGTCTGGGTGCTGACCGCGCTGATGCTGGCGTTCCCGCTGCTGCGCATCTGGCGCCGTCGCTCCGCTGCCCGGAACGCGATTGCCGATGTTTGATCGCTCCTCGTTGAAGCAATGGTGGGGAACCCCGCTGGTCGGTCTGCTTGGCGGTTACATCGCCAGCCAGATCGGCTGGCCGCTGCCGTGGATGGTCGGCTCGTTGCTGGCGATCATCCTGGTGCGCTGCCTGACCCCGTGGCAATTGACAGAAATCCCTGGCGGCCGCAAGTGCGGCCAGTGGATCGTCGGCATCGGTATCGGCCTGCACTTCACCCCGCTGGTGATGGAGCAGGTACTCGGCCACTTCGGCCTGATCTTCTTCGGCGCACTGGTCACCAGCCTCTCGGCGGTGGTCGGCGTGTGGCTGATGCGCCGCACCGGCGAGGATCGCGCCACGGCATTTTTCTCCAGCATGCCCGGCGGCTCCGGCGAGATGGTCAACCTCGGCGCCCGCAACGGCGCGCTGCTCAGCCATGTCGCGGCCGGGCAGAGTCTACGGGTGCTGGTGGTGGTGTTGTGTGTTCCGGCGGCGTTCAAGTATCTGCTGGGTGACGGTACCCCGATTTCACACGCCGGCAGCGTCGACTGGCGCTGGCTGGCGATTCTTTTTCCGGCGGGTGGCCTGCTCGCCTGGCTCTGGCAACGTTTGCGTCAACCCAACCCATGGCTGTTCGGCCCGCTGCTGGTCAGCGCGGCGGTGAGCATCGGCTGGGATCTGCACATCGGTTTGCCCAATGGCGGCAGTCAGATTGGCCAGTGGTTGATCGGCAGCGGCCTGGGATGTCACTTCAACCGCCAGTTCTTCCGCCGCGCACCATCGTTCATGGGACGCACGTTGATCGGCACGGCGCTGACCATGTTGATCGCGACCCTGGCGGCGTTGGGGCTGAGCACAATGACGCATCTGGATCTGCGATCGCTGACCCTGGGCATGATGCCCGGCGGGATCGCCGAGATGAGCCTGACGGCGGAAACCCTGCAACTGTCAGTGCCGTTGGTGACGGCGATGCAGGTGATGCGGTTGTTGTTCGTGTTGTTTCTGGCGGAACCGTTGTTCAAGTATTGGAATAGAAACGGGGAATGTCCGTAAGTCATGTAGACGCCCAATACGCTTCAAGACCGGAGGAGCATGACTTGAAGCGTATTCTTAGCCTAATCAGGAAATATCGAATTTCCCCATCATCACTTCTACCGTTTTACCAGACGCGCCGATGCGGCCTGTCAATCGAAACTCCAAGGCTTTATAACGGGTACCTTCGACGACTTCAGTGAGCGTGATCTCTCCACTAATCGCTCGGTAGTGCTCTTCGCCATCACCCACATCAACGAAGAAATCTACGTCAATACTGCCGGGCCCGAGAGCGTGCTTGCCACTCGCGAGGCCTTTTGGAAGCTTAAAAATAAGCGACGTAAAATATCTATCGATATCGATACGACCACCTGCAGCGAAATAGTTGTCGTCATCGTGGAGAAAAACATCTTGAGTGTCGATAACGTTTCGTGGGTCATCTTGATCAAACCGCGTAGTTCTTGCAAAAAGACTTCCCGACGCCTTCGGAAAGGACTTTACATTCTTGATTCTCAAATCTGTCATGACGATCTCCCGCTCCAATGTTTACCAGCGCACTCGACTGTGGACGCCGACTGCATAACTAAACGCGGGTTTCGCTTTTATATCTACTGTCAGAAATAACAGGTCGATGAAGCAATCCGACGGGCGGCTCTCACCACCCGAGAGACTTCAGAAGATTAATTAAACAACCGACGGCAGGCGCCACTCGATCGGCGCTTCGCCGTTCTGCTCCAGGAATTTGTTGGTGCGGCTGAAGTGCCCGCAACCGAGAAAGCCACGATAGGCCGACAGCGGCGACGGATGTACCGACGTCAGCACCAGATGCTTGGTGGCGTCGATCAGCTTCTGTTTGCTCTGCGCATGAGCGCCCCAAAGCATGAACACCAGATGCGGTTGCTGCTGGCTGACCACCTCAATGATCCGGTCCGTAAAGAACTGCCAGCCCTTGTCCTTGTGCGCGTTGGCATTGGCGCGTTCGACGGTCATGGTGGTGTTGAGCATCAACACGCCCTGATCGGCCCAGCTCTGCAAGTAGCCGTGGTTGGGGATGTCGATGTTCAGGTCGCGCTTCAGCTCTTTATAGATGTTGACCAGCGACGGCGGCGCCGGCACGCCCGGTTGCACCGAGAAGCACAAGCCATGAGCCTGGCCCGGGCCATGGTACGGATCCTGGCCGAGGATGACCACTTTCACCTTGTCCAGCGGCGTCGAGTTCAGCGCATTGAAGATCATCGGGCCCGGCGGATAGATTTCCTTGCCGGCCGCCCGCTCCTGCTGCAGAAAAGTGCGCAACTCTGCCATGTAGGGCTGGTCGAATTCGGCACGCAGTGCCTCCTTCCAGCTCGGTTCGAGTTTGATACGGTCGTCAGCAGTCATGGTCATACCCGGCAAAAACAATGGGGCGAACCCTAGGAAAGCCGACCACGCTTGTCAATTGATCTGACGCAGATCCGGCACTTTCCCACACAGCGATCATACTGATCGTTCAAATTCCCGATCGAGGTCACGATGAATCTGCACTTCGAAGAACTCACCGGCACCGACGGCGCGCGCATCGGCGTGGCCACGCTGGATGCCGAAAAGTCGCTCAATGCGCTGTCCCTGCCGATGATCCACGCCCTGAGTGACAAATTGAACGCCTGGGCCAAGGATCCGCAAATCGTCTGCGTGCTGCTGCGCGGCAACGGCGCCAAGGCCTTCTGCGCCGGCGGCGAAGTGCGCAGCCTGGTGGAAGCCTGCCGAGCCCATCCCGGCGAAGTGCCACCGCTGGCCGCACAGTTCTTCAACGCTGAATATCGGCTGGATTACAGCCTGCACACTTACCCGAAACCGTTGATCTGCTGGGGCCATGGATATGTGCTCGGCGGAGGTATGGGCCTGCTGCAAGGCGCGAGCATCCGGATCGTCACGCCGAGCAGTTGTCTGGCGATGCCGGAAATCAGCATCGGCCTGTACCCGGATGTCGGCGCCAGTTGGTTTCTGTCGCGGCTGCCGGGCAAGCTCGGTTTGTTCCTTGGCTTGACCGGCGCGCACATGAACGGTCGCGATGCGATCGATCTGGATCTGGCCGACCGCTTCCTGCTCGACGAACAGCAGCAGGAACTGATCGACGGCTTGTTGCAGTTGAATTGGCAGGAACAGACCGCCATGCAGCTCAACAGCCTGCTCAAGGCATTGCAGCAGGAAGCCGTGGCGCAGATGCCGGAAGCGCAATGGTTACCGCGCCGTCGGCAGATTGATGAGCTGTTGGATGTCAGCGACGTGACCTGCGCGTGGAAAGCCATCAGCCTGCATCGGGACAGCAGCGACCTGTTGTTTGCCCGTGCGGCGAAGACCATGAGTGAAGGCTCGCCATTGACGGCGCATCTGGTCTGGGAACAGATCATTCGTGCCCGCCACTTGTCGCTGGCCGAAGTCTTTCAGATGGAATACACCCTGAGCCTCAATTGCTGCCGGCATCCGGAGTTCAGCGAAGGGGTTCGGGCGCGGCTGATCGACAAGGATCACAAACCGCACTGGCACTGGCCGGACATCGCCCGGGTGCCGGACGCGGTGGTCGAGGCGCACTTTCACAAGGTGTGGGAGGGGCGGCATCCGTTGGCGGATCTCTCCAGCTACTGAAATCCGGGCACAAAAAAAGCGGCGCTCAATGCGCCGCTTTTTTGCGGGGGGGGTTACCAGCGGTTGCCGTGTCGGTTGTAATCGCCGCGTCCACTGTGACGGTCGTAGTTGCCACGACCCCGGCGATCATCCCAGCCGCCGCGACGGTGGTCGTCCCAGCGTCCGCGATCATGACCGTGCCAGCGACGGTTCTCGTAGTAACGCGGAGCCGGTTGGTAGTAACGAGGCGCCGAGTAATAGCGTGGAGCCGGTTGGTAATAGCGTGGTGCTGGCTGGTAGTAGCGCGGCGCCGAATAATACGTGCTGCCGCCGCTGTAATAGGTGCCACCGCTGTAATACGAAGGTGCCTGCGATGTGTAGACCTCTGAGCTGTAGTAGCCATCTCCGTAGGAATAAGGGACGCATCCGCCAAGGGAAAAAAGCATCACGGTAAACAGAAGAATTCGGCGATACATGGCGGCCTCCTGGACCGCGGGTAGCCACACCAGCGACGCTGGCAGGCGTCAGTCTTTCATTCGGCGACTGACGAAATATCTGACAGCGTTTTCGGCATCCGGTGCGTTTCTGCAACAACTTGAAACAAGTGATTCATGAAACCTTGTTCATGCAGAAACTCCGTCATTCAGCCGCTGATTAGTGGTGCCCACCGTGGTATCCGCCGCCGTGATAACCCCGTCCGTAGCCGCCGCGATAGCCATGACCACCGTAGTAATAGCGGGCGCCACCGTAGTAGCGCGGACCGTAATAACCACCGTAGTAATAGGGCGAGTAATAGCCGGGATAGTAATAGGGCGTGGAGTAAACATCGTAGCCGCCGGCGTAGTAGTAACAACCGGACAGCCCTAGACCGAGCACTGCTCCCAGCAGCACCCGACGCAGCAATTTTGAAATACGCATGGCGGCCTCCTGAAAGACCTATGACAGCAGTCGGCACAGACCGGCTGACATCAGATTTGACTGGCTGACCGCTACCGAGTGCCCAACCCTCAGGGGCATCGGATCAGCGGCAGCGGACGCTGCATGACGGTGCAACCGCGCACCAACACAAAGCGCCCACAGGCGTTTGCCATCCGCCGCAACGTCACGAAGCCCGTAACAGAGCGCCCGACCCGACTTGGCACGCCTCTCGCTTTAGCAAACCCGTGCAGGAGTCATCACAGGTTCGCGGCACCACAATTTGCAATGGCTGACTAGGGTTCCGGCTCGCATCTGCGAGTGGCTGGTCCGAGAGTTGGCGACCTCCAGTTGAGGTTACACGGCGGGACAAAAGCCCGGGAGACAAGCCACCGTTCGCGGTGCCGCGTTGCCTTCCTGTCCGCCCTCGATCAACTGGAGAAGCCACCATGTCCCGACTACGTTTGCCCGCCCTGCTCGCCGCCGCGTTCGCCGCGCTCATCAGCACTCAATCCCCCGCCGCGCAGAAAGACCACTTCAGCGTCTGCTGGACGATCTATGCCGGCTGGATGCCATGGGAATACGCCGGCAGCCAGGGCATCGTCGACAAATGGGCGAAGAAATACGGGATCAAGATCGACGTGGTCCAGCTCAACGACTACGTCGAATCGATCAATCAATACACCGCCGGTCAGTTCGATGGCTGCACCATGACCAACATGGATGCGCTGACCATTCCGGCCGCCGGTGGCGTCGACAGCACTGCGCTGATCGTGAGCGATTTCTCCAACGGCAATGACGGCATCGTCCTCAAGGGCGAAGGCAAAAAAGTTGCCGACCTGAAGGGCATGGACGTCAACCTGGTCGAACTGTCGGTCTCGCATTACCTGCTGGCCCGCGCGCTGGACTCGGTGGACCTGACCGAGAAAGACCTGAAAGTGGTCAACACCTCCGACGCCGACATTTCCGCCGCCTTCAACACCGAGCAGGTCAACGCCGTCACCACCTGGAACCCGATGCTCTCGGACATCAAGGCCAAACCCGGCGTGACCGAAGTCTTCAATTCCAGCCAGATCCCCGGCGAAATCATGGACATGATGGTGGTCAACAGCGCCACCCTCAAAGACAACCCGGCGCTGGGCAAGGCGTTGACCGGCGCCTGGTTCGAAGTGGTCGATTTGATGAACGCCAGAAACGCCGCCGGCAAAGCCGCGCTTGAGCACATGGCCAAAGCTTCGGGCACCGATCTGGCCGGATTCCAGGCGCAACTGGACACCACCAAACTGTTCGCCACGCCGAAAGAAGCCCTGGCGTTCGCCACCAGCAAGCAACTGCCGGAAACCATGCGCAAAGTTGCCGAGTTCTCGTTCCAGCACGGCTTGCTCGGCGAAGGCGCCAAAGACACCAGTGCCGTCGGCATGTCCTTCGCCAACGGCGTGACCAGCGGTGACACAGGCAATCTCAAGCTGCGTTTCGATCCGACTTACGTGCAGCTGGCCGCCGACGCCAAGCTGTAAGCCACGGAGGATTTGGCCATGCGCCTGATCAATCGTCACCCGGATCGACCGAGTCGCCTGTTGCTGGTGATCCTGCCCTTCGCCCTGGTGCTGTTCGCCTACTTCATGGGCTCGGCCGAGCGACTGGCGGACAACCCCAACGACAAACTGCTGCCCAGTGCGGTGCAGATGAGCGATGCGGTCAAACGCCTGGCATTCAATGCCGATAGTCGAACCGGCGAATACCTGCTCTGGCAGGACACCGCATCGAGTCTCGGACGCCTGGCCATCGGCCTCGGCATCGCGGCGCTGGCCGGGTTGTGCCTGGGCATGGCGGCCGGCACCCTGCCGCTGTTCGGCGCACCGTTGTCGCCGATGCTGACGGTGCTGTCGATGGTGCCGCCGCTGGCGATCCTGCCGATTCTGTTCATCGTCTTCGGCCTCGGCGAGCTGTCGAAGGTAATGCTGATCGTGATCGGTATCACCCCGGCGCTCGCCCGTGATCTGGAGCAGCGCGCGCGGGACATTCCGGTCGAACTGCTGATCAAGGCGCAGACCCTCGGCGCCTCGACCTGGACCCTGATGCTGCGCGTGGTTCTGCCACAACTGTTGCCGCGCCTGCTGATCTCGCTGCGGCTGATGCTCGGTTCGGCGTGGCTGTTCCTGATCGCCGCCGAAGCCATCGCCTCCACCGACGGTCTGGGCTACCGGATTTTCCTTGTGCGCCGTTACCTGGCGATGGACGTGATCCTGCCGTACGTGGTCTGGATCACCCTGCTTGCCTGGCTGATGGATTGGGGCCTCAAGCGCCTGACCCGGCGCGCATTCCCCTGGTATGAGGGGGCGGCCAAATGAGCTTCATCACGGTCAAAAACGTCTGG
The DNA here is from genome assembly GCF_002884345.1 of Pseudomonas sp. GW456-12-10-14-LB2. NCBI lineage: Bacteria > Pseudomonadati > Pseudomonadota > Gammaproteobacteria > Pseudomonadales > Pseudomonadaceae > Pseudomonas > Pseudomonas sp. GW456-12-10-14-LB2. The sequence goes on along the minus strand of NZ_POHV01000014.1, from coordinate 39,820 downwards.
CAGCAATACGCCGACCAAGTGGTGCTCGAAGGCTTGAACCTCAACGTCAACGAGGGCGAGTTCTGCACGCTGGTCGGTGCTTCGGGTTGCGGCAAATCGACCTTCCTGCGCCTGCTGCTGGGGCAGGAAACCGCCAGTCGCGGCACAATCCTGCTCGATGGCCAACCGCTCGCCCGCGAACCGGATGCCAGCCGTGGCGTGGTGTTCCAGCGCTACTCGGTATTCCCGCATCTGAGCGTGCTGGACAACGTTGCGATCGGCCTGGAATTGCCGCGCGCGCCGCTGCTCGGGCGCTTGTTCGGCAGCGCGAAAAAAGACGCCCGCGAGCAGGCCTCGGCGCTGCTGCAAAAAGTCGGTCTCGGCCATGCGCTGGACAAGTACCCGGCGCAACTGTCCGGCGGCATGCAACAGCGGCTGGCGATCGCCCAGGCGCTGATCATGAAACCGCGGGTGTTGCTGCTCGACGAACCGTTCGGCGCGCTCGATCCGGGCATTCGCAAGGACATGCACGCGCTGCTGCTGGCGCTGTGGCGCGAAACGCAACTGACCGTGTTCATGGTCACCCATGATCTGTCCGAAGGTTTCAGCCTCGGTACCCGCCTGCTGGTGTTCGACAAGGTCCGCCTCGACCCGCACGCCCCCGGCGCCTATGGCGCCCGCATCACCTACGACATCCCTTTGAACAGCGACCGTCGCGCCCAACGCGCCGCCGTCGACGCCCTGCCCGCCGCGTTGGCCGGCACGCTTCGTATTGCCTGAGAGGACTGCTCCCATGACTGATTCGACCCAACTGTTTCCACCCTTCGCCGAAGAAACCCTGCCCGGCGGCGGCCACCGTTCCTTCGTCCTTAAACGCGGCCAGTTGCTGCGCCTGACCGACCTGCGCGGCGGTGCCAACGTCAGCCTGACCTTGCTCAACGCCAACGAAAAAACCGAACGCCTGAACCTGCCCGACAGCCTCAAATGCCAACACACCGCCAAGCTGACCGCAGGCCACTGCCTGTACTCGGACATGGGCCGCGTGCTGGCGGCAATCACGGCGGATACCTGCGGCTGGAGCGACAGCCTCGGCGGCGTGCTGTGCGCCGAGGAAGTCGCGGAAAAATACGGCCAGGGCCGCTATCAGGAACTGCGCAACGGCTTCTTTCGCAACGGCACCGACAACCTGCTAGTGGAGCTCGGCAAGTGGGGGCTGGGCCTGTCCGACCTGCTGATGACCCTCAACCTGTTCAGCCGGGTCAACGTCGATGACAGCGGGCGTTTGCACTTCGTCGAAGACCACTCGCAGGCCGGTGACTACATCGAACTGTATGCACCGATGGACACCCTGGTTGTGCTCACCGCCCTGCAACATCCGCTGGATCGGTCGCCGCAATACGCCCCCAAACCGCTGAAGCTGAGTTGGATGAACGCCGACCCGAGCGTCGCCGAGCACTGCCGTACCTCGCGCCCGGAAAACGAGCGCGGCTTTATCAACACCGACCGTTTGTTCGCCTGAGGATCGTCGCCATGTCAGTTGCTATCGCCACTTCGCAAAAACAACCCGACGCTGCGGTGTACCGCGCCACCATTCCCGCCGGCGAACCCTGGCTGATGGAGGTCAAGGCCGGCCAGACCCTGCGCATCCTCGACCTGGAAGGCAATCAGGCGGTCGACACCTTGTTTTACAGCGCCGCCAATCCCCGTGAGCGCTACGACGTACAACGCACATTGCGCCGACAAAACAACGTCTACCTGAGCACCGGCAGCGTTTTGTATTCCAACCTCGGCAAACCGATGCTGACCATAATCGCCGACACCTGCGGCCGCCACGACACTCTCGGCGGCGCCTGCGCGCAAGAGAGCAACACCGTGCGCTACGCCCTGGAAAAACGCTACATGCACAGCTGCCGCGACAATTACCTGCGCGCCTGCGCCCATGACGGGCGTCTGGGCAAAGGTGACATCGGGCCGAACATCAATTTCTTCATGAACGTGCCGGTGACTGCCGAGGGTGGCCTGACCTTCGAAGACGGGATTTCCGCCCCCGGCAAATACGTCGACCTGCGCGCGGAGATGGACGTGATCGTGCTGATCTCCAACTGCCCGCAACTGAACAACCCGTGCAACGCCTACAACCCGACACCTGCGGAGCTACTGGTATGGAACTGAAATTCGTCCATCTGCGCCGCTGGTTGTTTGCCCTGTGCCAGGCGCGCTCGGGCCAGTGCCTGAAAAAGTGAAGTGATTTCGCCGTCGGGGACGACCCTGGCGTCTGAACAAAAACGGCGGGACGGCCCGCCTCCCAGTCGAGCCCGCACCCTGTGCGGGCTCCGGGGGTTTCTCCATGTTCAAAAAAGTCCTGATTGCCAACCGTGGCGCGATTGCCTGCCGCATTCTGCGAACCTTGCATGAACTGCACGTCGAAGGCGTCGCGGTGTACTCCGAAGCCGATGCAGCCAGCCTGCACATCCTGCAAGCCGAAGAAGCCCACAGCCTCGGCGAAGGCGCAGCGGCCGGCACCTATCTGGCCGTGGACAAGATTCTCGCCATCGCCAAAGCCAGTGGCGCCACTGCGATCCACCCCGGCTACGGCTTCCTCTCGGAAAACGCCGCGTTCGCCGAAGCCTGCGCAAACCATGGCATTGCCTTCATCGGCCCGACACCGGAGCAACTGCGAGTGTTCGGCCTCAAGCACACCGCACGGGCCCTGGCCAAACAGCACGGCGTGCCGATGCTCGAAGGCACCGAACTGCTCGACAGCCTCGATGCTGCACTGATTGCCGGCGCGCAGGTCGGTTATCCGGTGATGCTCAAAAGCACTGCCGGTGGCGGCGGCATCGGCATGCGTGTGTGCCGTAACGCCAGCGAACTGAGCGAGTCGTTCGAGGCAGTGAAGCGCCTCGGCCAGAACAACTTCAGCGACGCCGGGGTGTTCATCGAGAAGTACATCCAGCGTGCGCGGCATCTGGAAGTCCAGGTGTTCGGCGACGGCCACGGCGCGGTGATCGCCCTCGGTGTGCGCGACTGCTCGGTGCAGCGGCGCAACCAGAAAGTCCTCGAGGAAACCCCGGCGCCGAACCTGCCCGAAGGCATGGCGGATGAGCTGTGCGCCGCGGCGATCAAACTGGCCAAAGCGGTGAATTACCGCAGCGCGGGCACCGTCGAATTCGTCTTCGACAGCGATGCCCAGCGCTTCTATTTTCTCGAAGTGAACACCCGGTTGCAGGTCGAACACGGCGTTACCGAACAGGTGTGGGGCGTCGATCTGGTGCGCTGGATGATCGAGTTGGCGGCCGGTGACTTGCCGCCGCTGGCCGAGTTGTTCGCAGGCCTGCAACCGCAGGGGCATGCGATTCAGGCGCGGCTGTATGCCGAGGATCCGGGGCGCGATTTCCAGCCCAGCCCAGGCTTGCTGACAGCGGTCGATTTCCCCGTCGCCGATGGCCGGCATCTGCGCATCGACACTTGGGTCGAGGCCGGTTGTGAGATCCCGCCGTACTTCGATCCGATGATCGCCAAGCTCATCAGCTGGGCGCCGACCCGCGAACAGGCGCGTGCCGATCTGCATCAGGCCCTCGGCGACAGCCTGCTGTACGGCGTGGAAACCAACCGCGACTACTTGCGGCAGATTCTGCTCGATACGCCGTTTGCCAGCGGTCAGCCCTGGACCCGTTGCCTGGAAGACCTGGTGTACCGGGCCAACACGTTTGAAGTGCTGAGCGCCGGCACCCAGACCAGCGTCCAGGACTATCCCGGTCGCCTCGGCTACTGGGCGGTCGGCGTGCCACCTTCGGGGCCGATGGACAGTCGCGCGTTGCGTCTGGGCAATCGTTTACTGGGCAACGATGAAGGCGTGGCGGCGCTGGAGATCACCATGAGCGGGCCGTTGCTGCGCTTCAATTGCGATGCGGTGGTGGCCGTGACCGGCGCACCGATTGCCCTGACGCTCGACGGCCAGCCGCAGGCGATGAACACCGCCCTGCTGATCCCGGCGGGCAGTCAATTGCACCTGGGCAATCTGCCGGGCGCCGGAGCCCGCAGCTACCTGTGCCTGCGCGGCGGCGTGCAAGTGCCGGATTATCTGGGCAGCAAAAGCACCTTCACGCTCGGTCAGTTCGGTGGTCATGGCGGGCGGGCCTTGCGCGCCGGTGACGTGCTGCATGTGCCGGCCTTGAGTGAGCGCAGCGCCGGGCAGACATTGGCGCCCCATCACGTCAGCGAATTACCTGCCGTGCGCCGGATCCGCGTCATCTACGGCCCTCATGGCGCGCCTGAATATTTCACTGAAAACTACATCGGCACCTTTTTCGCCACGCAATGGGAAGTGCATTTCAACTCCAGCCGCACCGGCGTGCGCCTGATCGGGCCGAAACCAGAGTGGGTGCGCGCCGACGGCGGCGAGGCCGGGCTGCATCCCTCGAACATCCACGACAACCCCTACGCCATTGGCGCCGTGGACTTCACCGGCGACATGCCGGTGATCCTCGGCCCGGACGGCCCGAGCCTTGGCGGTTTCGTGTGCCCGGTGACGGTGATCGAGGCCGATCTCTGGCAACTGGGTCAACTCAAGGCCGGGGACAAAGTGCAGTTCGTGCCCGTCGATCTCAAGACCGCACGCGATCTCGCCCTCAATTGGGACACCTGTGGGAGCTGGCTTGCCAGCGATGGGGCCCGAGCAGACACCGAGTCAACTTCATCGCTGGCAAGCCAGCTCCCACAGGCCCTGGTTTCGCCTGTGGTTCTGGAATTGGGTCAGTACGACAAGCGGCTGGTCGGGCGTGTGTCCGGCGATACCCATCTGCTGCTGGAAATCGGCGCGCCGGAACTGGATCTGGTCCTGCGCTTTCGCGCCCATGCCCTGATGCAGGCGCTGGAAGGCAAAAACCTGCACGGCGTGATCGACCTGACACCGGGCATTCGTTCTTTGCAGATCCACTACCAGCCCGAACAATTGCCGCTGGCCGATCTGCTCGGCATCGTCGCCGGTGAATGGGATGCGGTGTGCGCCGCCCAGGACTTGCAAGTACCGTCGCGCATCGTTCATCTGCCGCTGTCCTGGGACGATCCGGCCTGCCAGTTGGCGATCGAGAAATACATGACCACCGTGCGCAAGGACGCGCCGTGGTGCCCGAGCAATCTGGAGTTCATCCGCCGCATCAACGACCTGCCGAACCTCGACGAGGTGCAGCGCACGGTGTTCGACGCGAGCTATCTGGTGATGGGCCTCGGTGATGTGTATCTCGGCGCACCGGTCGCCACGCCGCTCGACCCGCGCCATCGGCTGGTGACCACCAAGTACAACCCGGCGCGCACCTGGACCGCCGAGAACTCGGTGGGCATCGGCGGCGCCTACATGTGCGTCTACGGCATGGAAGGCCCGGGCGGTTATCAGTTTGTCGGGCGCACTTTGCAGATGTGGAACCGCTATCGCGAGGTCGCGGCGTTCGACGGCAAACCGTGGCTGCTGCGGTTTTTCGACCAGATCCGTTTCTACCCGGTCAGCGCCGAAGAACTGCTGCGCATCCGCCGGGATTTTCCCCTCGGGCGCTTCGATCTCGACATCGAACATAGCCAGCTCAACCTCGCCGACTACCAGGCCTTTCTGCAACGCGAAGCCGAGACTATCGACGCCTTCCGAACGCAGCAACAGGTCGCCTTCCAGGCGGAGCGCGAACGCTGGATCGCCAGCGGCCAGGCGCACTTCGACAGCGAAGAAGCCGTGCCGGACAGCAGCGAAGACACACCGCTGACCAGCGGCCAGCAAAGTATCGACAGCCACATTGCCGGCAACCTCTGGCAGGTGCAGGTCGAGGTCGGCAGCCGCGTGGCGGCCGGTGATGTGCTGGTGATTCTGGAGTCGATGAAGATGGAAATCCCCGTGCTCGCGCCCATGGCCGGGGTGGTGCAGGACATTCGCGTGCAGCCGGGATCGGCGGTACGTGCCGGACAACGGGTCGTGGTGCTGGAACTCGACTGAAACCATTTGCCAAAGGATCAACCCATGAATCTGCAACTCGATGCCCTGCGCCAGGCCTACCGCAATGGCGACACCACACCCCGGCAATTGCTGTTGGCGTTGCGGGAAAAAGCCGCCGCGCTGAACCCGGACTTTCACCTGTTCATCCACTTGCTCAGCGTCGAAGAACTGGAACCGTATCTGGCCGCCCTCGACGATCGCGACCTCGACAGCCTGCCGTTGTATGGCGTGCCGTTTGCGATCAAGGACAACATTGATCTGGCCGGTGTCCCGACCACCGCTGCATGCCCGGCGTTCGCCTACGTACCGGAGCGTTCGGCGACCATCGTCGAGCAGCTGCTGGCGCTGGGCGCGATTCCGCTGGGCAAGACCAATCTCGACCAGTTCGCCACCGGTCTCAACGGCGGCCGTTCGCCCTATGGCGTGTGCCCGAACAGCGTGTTGCCGGAGTATCCGTCCGGCGGTTCGAGTGCCGGTTCGTCGCTGGCCGTGGCGCTCGGCGTGGCCAGTTTCGCGTTGGGCACCGACACTGCCGGCTCCGGCCGGGTGCCGGCGGCGTTGAACAATCTGGTGGGGCTGAAGGCCAGCAAAGGGCTGATTTCCACCGCCGGCGTGCTGCCGGCCTGTCGCACGCTGGACTGCGTCACCACGTTCACCGCAACGGCGCGGGAAGCCAGTGAGCTGCTGGCGCTGACCGCGCGCCTCGATCCGAGGGACGAATACAACCGCAGCAATCCGTCATGGAACGACGGCACCGCGTTCGGCGCGCCACGGCCGTTTCGCTTCGGTGTACCGCGTGCGCAAGACCTGGCGTTTTTCGGCTGTGAGGAAGGCCCGCGGCTGTTCGGCGATGCCATCGACCGTCTGAAAGCTCTGGGCGGTGAAGCGGTCGAGCTGGACTTGTCGCCGTTCCTCGAAGCGGCGCGGTTGCTCTATGAAGGGCCGTGGGTGGCCGAGCGCTACAGCGTGGCCGGCGAGTTGATGGAAGAAAATCCCGAAGCAGTGCTGCCGGTGATCCGCGCGGTGCTGGCCAAAGCACCGGCCGTCAGCGGCGTGCAGACGTTCCGCGCGCAATATCGCCTGCAAGCGCTGAAAGCCGTTTGCGATAAAGCACTGGAAGAACTCGACTGCGTGCTCACGCCCACCATCGGTCGTCCGGTGACGCTGGAGGAACTGGACGCCGAAACGGTGCTGCGCAATTCCGAACTGGGCTACTACACCAACTTCATGAACCTGCTCGATTACGCCGCCGTCGCCGTGCCCAGCGGTTTCATGGCCAACGGGCTGCCGTGGGGCGTGACGCTGTTTGGCCGGGTGTTCACCGATCAGTACTTGCTGGGTGTTGCCGATGCCTTGCAGCGCCAGCAGGATCCCGCGCTGCCGACGCCGAACAACCCGGCGCGCCATGACCGTGCGCGACTGGTGGTCTGCGGCGCGCATCTGGACGGACTGGCCCTGAACTGGCAACTGCGCCAGCGCGGCGCACGCCTGATCGAGACCACCTACAGCTCGAAGGACTACAAACTCTATGCCTTGGCCGGCGGCCCACCGTTGCGTCCGGGGATGCTGCGCGTGGCCGAAGGTGGCGTGGCCATTGCAGTGGAAGTCTGGGAGTTGCCGAGCAGTGAACTGGGCTCGTTCCTGACCGGCATCCCGGCACCGCTGGGACTGGGCAAGGTGCAACTGGCGGATGACCGTTGGGAAAGCGGATTCATCTGCGAACCCTACGGCCTGGAGGGTGCAACCGACATCAGCCATTTGGGTGGGTGGCGAGCATATCTGCAAACCGGAAACTGATCCGAACAGCGGCCCCCTTTCGTTCCGGGAGGGGGCTGGATGAGCAAGCCATTCTCCAGACACCCCTGCCCGGCTGATCCCCCCGCATTTCAGGCACAAATCCCGCAGTCTTTTCCCCGCCGTGCCACTAGAATGCTGCCCATCGGGTCACTGTCAACGGAATTGCCAATGCCGCTCAGATCTGCGTTTCACTCCCAACGTTCGCTGGTACTGACCCTCGTCGCCCTGCTCGGCGCAGGTTTCCTTGCTACTTCGCTGCTCAGCTACTACGCCTCGCGGGCGTCGATCCGCGACAACATCGTCAACACCGAACTGCCGCTGACCTCCGACACGGTGTACTCGGAAATCCAGAAAGACCTCGTCAGACCGATCCTGATTTCCTCGATGATGTCCCGCGACACCTTCATGCGCGACTGGGTGGTGAACGGCGAGAAAGACAGCGACCAGATGACCCGCTACCTCGACGAGGTCATGACCCACTACGGCGCCTACACCGCGTTTTTCGTCTCCAACAGCACCCAGACCTATTACCACGCCAAGGGTGTGCTCAAGCAGGTGAAGATCGACGAACCGCGCGACGCCTGGTACTTCCGCGTACGCGACATGAAGGATCCGTACGAGATCAACGTCGACCCGGATCTGGCCAACAAAGACAACATGACCTTCTTCATCAACTACAAGGTCTACGACTACAACAATCGCTTCATCGGCGCCGCCGGCGTAGGGCTGACGGTGGATGCAGTGATCAAGCTGATCGACAAATATCAACAGCGCTATCAACGCAGCGTTTACTTCGTCGATACCTTCGGCCGACTGGTCTTGACCGGCGCCGAGGGCGGACCGGAAGGGGCGCGGGTTGGGAAAAGCCTGACCGACCTCGAGAGCATGAAAAGCCTGGTCAGCCAGCTGCCCAAACCCCACAGCGGCAGCTACGAATATTCCACCCACGGCCAAGGACATTTCCTCAACGTGCGGTTCATTCCGGAGCTGAACTGGTACCTGTTTGTCGACAAACGCGAAGACGGCGCACTGAGCGAAATCCGCCAGTCGCTGTACCTCAACCTGCTGATCTGCCTGCTGGTGACGCTGATCGTGCTGGCCCTGGTCAACCGCTTGATCCGCCGCTATCAGGAAAAAATCCACGCCCAGGCCACCCTCGACAGCCTCACCGAACTGCCCAACCGCCGCGGCTTCGACCTGCTCGCCGTGCAAGCGCTGCACGAAGCGCACCGTGAGCCGAAACCGCTGACCGCGCTGCTGCTGGATCTGGATCACTTCAAAGTCTTGAACGACACCTACGGGCACATGGCCGGCGATCAGGTGTTGATCGGGTTCGCCCGGGACCTACAAAGCTGCCTGCGACATTCCGACATCGTCTGCCGTTGGGGCGGTGAGGAATTTATCGTGCTGCTGAAGGACACCGACGGCGAGACCGGTCAGAAGATTGCCGAGAAGATCCGCCAGCACGTCGAACAGCATGAATATGCCTACAACGGTCACACCCTGAATCTGACCGTCAGCATCGGCGCCACCACCCTGCAACCGGATGACACCTTGCACAGTCTGCTGTCCCGGGCCGATCATGCGATGTACCGGGCCAAACAGACCGGCCGTAACCGCACCTGCGTGGAAATGCCTCACTCGACCTATGCCTGACGCCAAGAACACACCTGACCTCTGCCCGGCCTGCGGCGCCCGCAACGACTGCACCCTGGCCGACCCGCGCACCGCCGACCGTGCCTGCTGGTGCTACGGCGTTTCCATCGATCCGGCAGTGCTCGAAGCCCTGCCGCCGGAACTGCGTGACAAGTCCTGCCTGTGCCCGCGTTGCGCCCAAGTCGAGGCGCAACTGCAAGCGGCCAAGCCGTCGATCCCGTAAGATGCGCGCCCCGCTACCTGCCGATTGCTGATCATGCGTGTCGACCGTTTCCTCAGTAACCTGCCCCGCTACAACCGCAAGCAGGTTCGCCTGTTGCTGGCGGAAAAGCGCGTGCGCATTGACGGAAAAGTCGTCAGCGATCCCCACAGCGAAGTCCTGGAGTTCAGCCGCGTGGAGGTCGACGACGAAGTACTGCAACCCGGCAAACCGGCGCGCTACTTCATGCTGAACAAACCGCAGGGCTGCGTCAGCGCCACCCGCGATCCCGAACATCCAACCGTGCTCGACCTGATCCACGAGCCGGACAAGGACGACCTGCACATCGCCGGGCGCCTGGACTTCAACACCACCGGATTGATGCTGATCACCAACGACGGCAACTGGTCGCGGCGCCTGACCCAGCCGCAGACCAAATTGCCGAAGGTCTATTACGTCGAGACCGAACAGGAGATCGGCCCGGAATATGCGATCAAGTTCGCTGAAGGGATCTACTTCGCCTTCGAAGACCTGACCACCCAACCGGCGCAGCTGCAAGTGCTCGGCCCACGAACGGCGCGGCTGAGCATCGTCGAAGGTCGTTACCATCAGGTGAAGCGCATGTTCGGTCACTTCAACAACAAAGTGTTGCGCCTGCACCGCGAATCCATGGGCCCGCTGCCGCTGGATCACGCGCTAAAACCGGGCGAGTACCGCGCCTTGCGCACCGAAGAGATTCATTTGTTCTAAGCAGCCGACCGCTCAGCAGAAGTTGTCGAACAATTTACCAACGGCACTTGCGCGATCCGGGTCCCCCTGCTTGAATCAGGTCGTCGGCCAAATTGTGACCGATAAGTCACACATAACATCCAAGAAACTTTTTGTCGGTAGACAGCCCATCAGGGCTGCGCCTCAGCCGGCAGACTGCCCGCCAATAACAACACCCGTCGACCTGCCGTACCGGATCGACATGGGCCACAAAATTCCAGGCATATGCCTACCTGTCACAAAGCTCGTGCAATCTCATTTGCGCGCATACCCGCTTGCTTGCCAGGAGTCTTATGACATGAGGCCAGAAATCGCTGTGCTGGATATACAGGGTCAGTATCGGGTTTACACGGAGTTCTATCGCGCAGACGCCGCAGAAAAGACCATCATCCTGGTCAACGGCTCGATGGCCACGACTGCGTCGTTTGCACAAACCGTGAAAAATCTGCACCCGCAATTCAACGTGGTCTGCTACGACCAGCCCTACGCGGGCAAGTCGAAAGTCCACAACCGCCACGAGAAACATCTGACGAAAGAAGTCGAAGGTCTGATCCTGCTGGAGCTGATCGATCACTTCGCCGCCGAGCACGTTTTGTCGTTCTCCTGGGGTGGCGCCGCGACCATGGTCGCCCTCGCCCATCAGCCTCGGCGCATCGAAAAAGCCGTGATCAGCTCGTTCTCCCCGGTGATCAACGCGCACATGCTTGATTACCTCGAACGCGGCGTCGAATGCCTCGGTCAATGTGACGGCGACCGGGTCGGCCACCTCGTCAACGACACCATCGGCAAACACCTGCCGTCGCTGTTCAAGCGCTTCAACTATCGCCACGTCAGCAGCCTGGCCGAGCACGAATACGGGCAGATGCATTTCCACATCAACGACGTGCTGCACAGCGACCGTCAGTGCTATTTGAACGCGGCGAAGAAAATCAACGTACCGGTGCTGTTCCTGAACGGCGAATGGGACGAATACACCGCCGCCGAAGACGCCCGACTGTTCGGCAACCACGTCGCGCAGAGCACCTTCACCACCCTGCAGGCCACCGGGCACTTCCTCGACATGGAACACAAATCCGCCTGCCGGGACAGCCAGAACGCCCTGCTCGGTTTCCTGAAACCGACGCAACAGGTCAGCCGAACGCGTTACCAGTTTGTCCAGGATCACCATGCATTGGCCATTTGAAACAGTGTCGTCGCGAGTAAGCCTGCGAGGCTGAGATTAAGCCGTCCTCCAGCCCGCAGCGCTTGCCCGCGATTGACCGATTTCGGCTCTGTTTCAAGACTTTCCGTAGTTCGCGTGCAAAGAAAACTTCAAATCCGTGGCCGAGTCTGGTACAAAGTCAGCCGCTCTGAGCGGGTGTCGTATAATGGCATTACTCCAGCTTCCCAAGCTGATAACGAGGGTTCGATTCCCTTCACCCGCTCCAATCGAATTTATGTCCTGCGTCGTGGTTTGACGGGGGATGCGCAAACAGAAAAAACCGGCCTTGATGGCCGGTTTTTTTGTGTCCGGGATTTGAGTTTTCATTAGTAAATCCAAAGATCGCTACCGTCGAAACAACCCTGCCCCTACTGCTCCATCGTGATCAGCTTATCGCTGCAAATTCCCCATACGCATGATCCTTCTCCGACGGCGAAATCAGGATTAAACCCTCTAAGCTACGCTCCGTATCCAGGCTAAATAAGCTGGTAACCAACCGGAAGAGGGATCGACCATGAACGACACCGCTATCCCCGAGGGCTTCACTCCGCTGACCCGCAGCAGTCCGCTGCTCGACTTGCTTGGCCCGATCTATACCAGAGGCAGTGGCTTGCAACTTGAAATCGGTCTGCGGACAGACTCACGACATGCCAACGGACGGGGCACGTTGCATGGCGGTGTATTGGCGACTTTGGCGGATGTCGGCATGGGTTACGCCATGGCATTCTCCAGCGACCCTCCCCTGCCATTGATCACGGCGAGTATGACCCTGGACTATCTCAGCGCGGTGCAGATCAATGAGTGGCTTGAGGTACGCGTTGAGCACTCCAAAAAAGGACGGCAGCTGGCGTTTGCCACTGTTGGGTTGCATGTCGGTGATCGAATGGTTGCCCGTGCCAGTGCGGTGTTTGCTGTGCCGCAGTAGTATCTCCCTGAATCCAACCGGTCTTGGACCGGTTTTTTAATATTTTTAGGGTCAGTCCCCTTTAAATCCCAGTGCAATTTCAACTTACATGTCAGTAAGGCAAATGCAAACCGAGGCGATCCCCTAATACGTGAACTCTGCGATTGCTGACACCGTTTCCTGTTACGAGACACACGCAAGCCTAGACAGCGTCTTCATGTATGCCCATGCGCCTGGCGATCCCCCTAAGGGCTGCGAAGCGGACAAGGCTCTGGAGTGGCTGCGCAGGATCAACAAGGATTGTGGTGCGGATGAAGTCCTTGCAACTGCACAGCAGGAACTGGATCAATTCAAAGTTTCAGGCGGAATGGATTTGCTCCAGGAGCAGATGTAGGACGGTGGCTTGGTGGCCCGATCCAAGGGCAATCCGGCAATTAGGGAGAACTTGGCTACAGTGCTGAAGCTGAAAGCCGAAGGGAAAACTCAGACTGAGGTGAGGCGCGCTCTGGGGCTTCAAAGTCGAAGGTGAGCCAGTACCGCATTCAGATGTGTGAGCATGATACGGCGGGGTTGCACAGAGGGAGGCGAGAAATAGAGCAGCTACCACCAAACTCATCCATTACCGCTGTGGCAGGGAACGAAGGTGCTTACGCACCTGCTCCCAACGACCAAAGCGGAAACGTTCGTATTGTCGTACAGGTACGACTTTCTCATGATTGCTCATGGACAAACCCTCCATTTTTTCTCAGCACTGCCGCTGATAGCCTTTGCGCCCCTTGCGCAAAGCTCATGCGGTTTGGAGGGTCGGGCAGGATGGAAAGGAGTCGCTGGTGGTAGCTGCCAAGCTATCCTAGCAGCGACCCATAGTGAATGGAATAGTTTGGCAGCGCATTGCCATCACACATGCCTGGGCCGGGCTTGAAGCTGTTTCAGTCTTATTGGCGGTCATGCGTCCCCAGCATTAAGGCCGTCTTCTTCGACAGGTGTGCCGCCCATCATGACGGCGTAATGCTCGGGATATCCGGATTTCGCAAAGACGCCTTCAAATTTCTCAATCATTTTGTCTGCCCCCCAACCACCGAAGTCAGTGACATTAATCGCGCCGCCATGTGACTGCCTATTTATGTACCGATAGAGTGGTTTGAATTCGAGATCATCTTTTTCCAGTGCCTCAAGCGCTTTCAACAGGTCATCGCTTTTGTGTATGAAGCCGAAATAGTGCTCCAAAATATTACGCATCATATTGGGAAGCACCGCAGCATGCACTTTCGAATCGCGTGCGTCCCTGATCACCTGCCAATAGGTTTCGTAATCATTTTTGATCTCTTCATGCCCTAGCTGGGCAAACGCACTATGGGCTCCTTTTGAAATCCTAAAACAGGCGTATTTTTTGGTCACCCCCTTGGGTGCATTTTTTAACAGTTCATGGAAGAAAAACAAATTATGGGTAAGAACGATGACTTGTTTGAATCCTACAGTGGAACACAGAACGCGGTGATAAATATGCGCTGCAACCTCGTAGACATAATTGTGCGACAGGCTGGAAATAGGGTCGTCGATCACAATTACCCTGTCGCTGAGCACCACAGGCTTGTCAGCGTCGACACTACCGGCGCAGAGCTCCAGAAAATACAAAAAGGTTATGAGCGTCTTCTCACCTTCACTCAGGGACTTATATACGTCGTTGGAGCTTCTCTCACGAACCAGACGATAGCTAGTTCCTTCCCCATCAATCTTTTTAAGAGTAAATCCACTGATACCGATACTCGCAATAGCGGAATTGATTTTCTTAACCGACTCCTCAACATTGGTCATCTGATTCTGGCATTCAGCTATGGCCTCGAAATCTTTATCTTTTTGATCGCTTAACTCTTTTTTCTTGGCATCCAAATCCGCGGCGCTTTTCAAGTATATTTTTTCTGCGCCTTTATGGGCTGTGATAATTTTTTCAGCCTGCTTACGCATTAGCTGCCAGACCTCTGAAGTTATCTCAGCAAACAGCTGATCCTTCTTGGTCAATCTGAGATTATATTCGTCGTCTTTGACTTTCTGCGCCTTGATTGCAGAATTCAAGCGATCTAGCGCATCATTAGTCGACTCTAACGAAACAGATTTAGATACTGACCCGAGCTTATCAGCCAGCCTTGTTCGATTGATAGTGAGTAACCGCTTCAACTCACCCTTAGCTTTGATGAAATCGGCATCCGACTGGATAGCCGAGGCGCGATAAGTCGCTGACTCCAAATCAAGCTCTAACACATCAGCCGCTTTGGTATATCGACTTTTTAACTGAACGACCTTATCAACTTCCTCATCGTAGCTTTTGTCGAATAACGACTTTACATGGCTTTGAAACTCATGAGGAAGCTTCTGCTGGCAAAGTGGGCATGTATTCTCGGACTGTTCCAAATAGGGCAAGGCATTTTTAATCCAATCAGAATTTCCCAGCTTTTGGATCAAGCCAGCCAAATAGGAATCACCTGAAGGCGTAATGATTTTCGCAAGAATCTCATCATCTTCAAACTCTTCCGCATTGAAATTTATATAAGGTAGCGCCGGCAATGACTGTTCATCGGATGAACTAATTGACTTTGCCGCTTCAGACAGTTCCTTCTTCGAACGGATCGCGCCTGTCGGCAGCGGTATCTTCTCCAACTGATCCTTGAAGTTTTCCTTCTGCCTCGCCCCCTTAAAACAAGCGCCTAGATCCCCTTTTTCGAATTCAAGTCTGATCTCCCAGAGCGCGTCCTTATATGCCATAGCAGCTTTAGTATTGCCTTCGTCGATTCCCGTCCGCTTCTTATTTATGCGTTCGATTTCGTCAGCAGCTACGTCATAGCTCTGTTGCAGTTCAGCGATTTTTTCTTTTGCGTCAATATTTCCTTCATTCAACGTAAAAATACCAGGATGACTTTCCTGGTGAAAGTTCTTCTCGACAAACTTTTGATTGTATACAAAAACTTGCTCTTGCTTGATTGGCGGATCAACTTGGCACTTCTGATATTGATTGCCTGTAAGATTCTGCAAATAATCCCCAACGGTTGACTTACCGGATCCATTGAGGCCGTAAACAAGGTTGATACGTTTCAACGGGCCAAGATCGGCAAACTTATCATCGGGATAGCTGGTAACGCTTTTTATTGAAATTTTATTAATCATCGAGCATTCCATTGGCAGGTGATTGTCAATTTGCTACCAAACTATATCAATGTAGTGGCCATTTCATAGCTCATTCCTCCGGGCCGTTACGGATACGAGGGATATCGCGCATCCCCTCCACCTACCCACACACCTTTTCCCAAACGTTCGATTCCTCTACACACGCCACAACGCCTCTTTCTTGGCAAGTTAGCCTATACCAGCAGCCTTTCAGCTAACGCTAGTAACGAAACCCTTCACTGAATCGACCTCCACTGACCTAAAGCTAGGGATTCCAGTTACGCATTGATCACTTGGTCTGCATCAGGGTAGGCCAATACCAAAGCACCATATTCGGCCCTTTGCCCGCAACTCAATCCGAACCTAGGTGCGCATTCAATACGGCCTCCGCCGGGCGATACAGATTCTGTAACGTACTGATTTATATCGTAAAATATTTAATCAAGTTTTCACTCAACTACACAACACTAAGTGAATAGACCGAAGTAAAGGTTCGATTCCCTTCACCCGCTCCAATCGAATTTACGTCCTGCGTCGTGGTTTGACGGGGGATGCGGACACAAAAAAACCGTCCTTGATGGCCGGTTTTTTTGTGTCCGGGATTTAGGGAAAATCCCGTTCACTACGCCGAGAGCGGACATTAATTGCACTTCTTAACTCCATTTCATTGTGGGTTATCACGCCAAAATCGAGATAAACCACAAAATATTGGAATTAGAGGCCGCCTCAGAAATTTACTTTGGCCAAGAACCCACACCTGTTGAGCCTTAACGCCAACCCATTGGATTTCATGGAAACGGCCTGCAATACACTCCCCATCCTGCTGAAGTATCCCCGCCTAGACTTCTTCGTGACCGCCGCCCCCATCAAAGGATGATGACCGCTCGGTGGTTATAGTGTTGATCGATAAGAAATCGTGGGTATAGTACCCACCAAGCGCACCACAGGGAGGTGTTGTGAATAGCCGTTTTCTAATTGGCCAGCTCGTCGCAGACGGTTGGTATCTGGTGCGGGTCAGGGGCAGTCATCATCACTTCAAGCATCCGACCAAACCTGGTCTGGTCACAGTGCCTCACCCGAAGAAGGATCTGCTCAAGAAAACGGCCATCAGTATTTTGCAGCAGGCGCTGCTCTGACTCATCAGGTCAATTGCGCCGTGGAGGACGACACATGCTTTACCCGATCGCGATTTCAGTGGGTGATGAAGGACATGCCTGGGGAGTGGAGGTGCCGGATATTCCGGGCTGCTTCTCCGCTGGAGATGATCTGGATGACGCGATGGCGATGGCCCGCGAAGCCATCGAAGGCCATTTCGAGATTCTGGCCGAAGACGGCTCGCCCATCCCGCCGGCCAACAAGGTCACACTGCATGCAGCCAACCCCAAATACGCTGGCTGCACGTGGGCGGTGGTTGATATCGATGTGACCAAATACCTGGGCAAAGCTCAGAAACTCAACATCACATTGCCCGGCTATTTGCTCAACCGTATCGATGAATACGTGTTGCACCATCCGGAAGAGAAAAGCCGCTCCGGATTCCTGGCCTCGGCGGCGCTCAAGGTTTTGCAGCAACGTTGAAGCGAATAAAAACCGGTCTTGAAGACCGGTTTTTTCTTGCCCGCTGAAACGTCGCATCGGCGTAGTTACTTGTTCGATTCAGCGACGCCGGGATTTAAGACAGCTTCACAATTGCTTGTTTCTACATAAATCTACCGACGTATAACGGGTGTCCCTATATACCGTTAGGTTTCACTATATTTTGCTCTTATCCGGCTCAGCCTTTTCACCAAAACAAAGCATCAGCCTTTCACCTCAACATGATCCAGCGCCTGATTCACCGCCAATTCCCCCAGCATCACCAACTGCGCAATGCCTATCGCGGTTCTGCGGTAGGTGGGGTCGAGGGTGGCGGCGAAGTTGTTGAGCATCTCGCAGGCCGAGCCCAGGGACTCGCTGGCGTTGGCCAGCAGGGATTCGGTGTCGTAGGCCGGGTTGGCGAAGTACATCGGTTCGGGTTGTTTGGTCGTGCCCATGACATGGGCGCCGGGGCAGAGGTAATGATCGAGGGCGCGGTTGGCGGCGTCGTGGAGTTTTCTGCAGTCGATTGAGCTGTAGGGGGACGTTGGGTCGGTTTCGACTTCTGGGGGATTCGGGGTTGGCTTCTTCATAATGGCTTCTTTCTAGTCGATAGGTGGAGCTGACCTACTCGGTTCCAATCGAAGAGGTGGCAGCTGTACGCGAGTTGGAACCCGGGCGAAAAAAGCCAAAAACCCGACAGACTCGAAGTCTCTCGCGCACAGCCGCCATAACAAGAGTGCACACCATGAAGGCGGGCAAGCATACGTCATGAAAGCTGCTTTTGCTTTTTTGGGAAGTCGCCGGGGTTCCAATCCCGATCGCCGATTCATCAGCGACCCTCACAGGCTAGAGTCCGCACTTCCGACGGACAACCTGAAAACCTTGTGGGAAGGTTCAGTAAACAGGGCCAACTCTTTAAACATCCCGTATCGAAAAACCGCGTTTACAGATCCCCAACACTCCCCCGGTTCTCACACTCGCCACGACCCGCTAGCATTTCCCCATCGCCCACCACCCTCCCCCTGCGCGGCCATCGACGAATACGCGCCATCACGTTTCGAGGGATTCAAAACCGTGGCCTCCGAGCCACCCAAATCAAATTCAAAAGAGCATCAAATCCATGACCCAGAACATCTACGACGACCCCGAGTTTTTCCAGGGCTACAGCCAGATGAACCGCTCCATCGGCGGCCTCGATGCCGCGCCGGAATGGCCGGTGCTGAAAGCCTTGTTGCCCTCCCTGCACGGTTTGCAGGTAGTGGATCTGGGCTGCGGCTATGGCTGGTTCTGCCGCTGGGCCAGCGAAAACGGCGCTGCCCAAGTGCTGGGCCTGGATGTTTCGGAGAAAATGCTCGAACGTGCGAAGGAAACCACCTCGGCCGCGAACATCCGCTACGAACGTGCCGACCTGGAACACCTCGACTTGCCTGCGTGCACTTACGATCTGGCCTACAGCTCACTGGCCCTGCACTACATCAAGGATCTCTCGGGGCTGTTTAACAAACTGCACGCGGCGCTTAAACCCGGTGCGCATTTTGTGTTTTCCATCGAGCACCCGATCTTCATGGCGCCGCGCAATCCGGGCTGGCTGATCGACAGCGAGGGCCACAAGCGCTGGCCGCTGGACAGTTATCAGATGGAGGGCGAGCGGGTGACCAACTGGCTGGCCGATGGCGTGATCAAGCAGCATCGCACGGTCGGCACGCTACTCAACGCGTTGATAGGCGCCGGATTCACGATTCAACACGTCAATGAATGGGGCCCGAGCGATGCCGAAGTGGCCGCGCAACCGGCGCTCGCTGAAGAGCGTGAGCGGCCGATGATGATGCTGGTCGCCGTACAACGCTGACTCCAAAAGAAAGGGCCGATCAAGTCGGCCCTTTTTCATTTCAACGTGTGGCGACAATGAACAACCGCGGAAACGGCAACAACACCGAACCATCCGCCAGCGCCGGATAAGCCTTCGCAACCTCCGCCAGATATTGCGCCAGATAGTCCGCCCGCTCGGCTTCCGTCAACGGACTGAGAAACGGAATCAGACCGCTACCCTTGAACCACTCGACAACGCCGGAAGCCCCGCCCGCCAACTGATGGTGATAGGTGGTGCGCCACACATCGACCCGCGCGCAATGCGGCCGCAGCATCGAGAAATAAGCACTGGCATCCGCCATTTCCGTCCGCTGCCCCGCCGCACCGGCCAGTTTGCTGGCCCACGGCCTGTTGGCAGCCACCTCACGCATCAACCGATGGGACGGCTCGTTGAGGTTGTCCGGCATCTGAATCGCCAGACTGCCACCCTGCGCCAACTTGCCCGCCAGTGCCGGCAACAACGTCGCGTGATCCGGCACCCACTGCAAAACAGCGTTGGCAAAGATCACATCGAACGGCCCTTCATCGGCCCATTTATCGATGTCCGCCACCTCGAACTGCAACTGCGGCAGACGCTTGCGCGCGGCGTCGATCATGTCCGGCGAACTGTCGAGCCCCTGCACTTTCGCCCCCGGAAAACGCTCCACCAACAACTCGGTCGAGTTGCCGGGGCCACACCCGATATCAACCACGGAACGCGCCTCGGCCGTGGGAATCGCCGCCAGCAGGTCGCGGGCCGGGCGGGTGCGTTCATCTTCGAAAGTGACGTATTGCTTGGCGGACCAGGTCATTGCGCTCTCCTGTCAGGACTTTTGCAGTGGTTCGCTACGATACATCGACTCCCTGCGCATCCCCTATCCGACTTAAGACGTGACGGCGGCAAGCACCTTTTTCGCGGACTTCGCTTGCATAAAAAAACCGGCCGATGGCCGGTTCTTTGGAAAATCCCACACTAGTCGTAATAGCCCACGGTCTTTTTCAACTGATCTGAATACTCGTAGATATCATCCACGGAGTTAATAGGATGGCGGGTTTCGTTTTTCTCCTCGTCGAAAATGCCGATGTACTTCTGCGAACGATTGAAGTGCAGACGACAGATCGGTTTTCGGTTGTTGTCATCGAGCAGGATCCCAAAGTAGCTCTGCGTGTCACGCTGAACGATTCGTTTGGCATCGACAATCGATCGAACGACCGCCCGAACAATGTGATACCCCTCCAGTTCCTCCAGAGTGGTCAAAACCTTATCGTCGGACTCGTCACGGGGATCCACCGGATCCGTCCCACCAGATGCAGCGGGAATAGACGCCAGAGCAGGCTGGATCGCACCACTCATGGCTGACTTGAGGCGGTCATTGATCTGGTCATTGAGAAATTGAACGACCGCTTTTCTCGTCAGTTCGTGAAACTGATCCCGCACCTTCTGCGTAATGACTCCGTCGTAGACTCGCGAAGCAAACACTTTGACGAAATCGTCATCCGGCTTGCTGACTTGCGAGGCGATAACTTTTTTGATCTGGCTTACGTACTTCAGCTCACCCGCCGCGTTGATGATCGAATCAACGTCGAACGCAGACTTGGTGAGCTTGATAAGTTCTGGCACCGAATATTCATCAATGTCCAGAAGGTCCAGTTCAAGGAAGGGTTTTTCATCCATCTTGTTCGGCGCATCCAGGTCAGTGAAGAACTTGTAGACCTGGCCGTTGGTGAGGATGGAGATTCGAGCGCTGGTTACGTGGAAATAACGGAACAGCTGCGAGGCGTGATTGATGTGCAGTGGCTCGCCGATTTTCTTGCACTCGATGAGGATCTGCACTTCGCCCTCTTTCATGATGGCGTAATCGATTTTTTCGCCCTTCTTCGTGCCGATATCGCAAACAAATTCCGGCGTCACCTCTGTCGGGTCGAATACGTCGTAACCCAGAACAGTACTGATGAAGGGCATGACAAACGCGTTTTTTGTCGCCTCTTCTGTCTGGATTGCAGCGCTCTGCAACCGGACTTTGGCGGCAAGACTGGTTAACTTTTCGAAGAATTCCATGAGCGGCCTCTGACTGGGTTTCTATCCGTGCACTCGCATGCTGGCAAATTGACTGCCATTTGATCCTAGACGCAAACCCACACAAAGAAAGTTCCCACTTCCAAAAGCGTTCAAAACCGTGACCTGGAACAATCAAGTTTCAAAGACAGCAAGTCTCTGTAAGTAGAATTTTCCGCCCCCCTCCGATGTCTGAATTTCAAGCGCCCCCACAAGGAACACAGCCATGAAATTCGCAAAAATCTCCCAGACGCTCGCCCTCTGGGCCGGCAGCCCCAAGACGTTCATGGGGGCGTTGATTCTGATCGGGCTCTGGGGGTTGAGCGGGCCGATTTTCGATTACAACGACACCTGGCAACTGATCATCAACACCTCGACCACGATCATCACGTTCCTGATGGTGTTCCTGATCCAGAACACCCAGAACCGCGACACCGATATCCTGCATTTGAAACTCGATGAGTTGCTGCGGGTGAACAAGGAGGCGCAGAACGCGATGCTCGGGCTGGAGTCGCTGGATCTCAAGCAGCTGGAAGCGCTGCGCCGGCATTACCGGGCGATGGGCGAGAACGAGGTGTTCGACCTGGAAGGCCTTGGGGACAAGAGCAAGCCGAAACAGGATCTGAACGACTGTTGAAGAACGCAAAAACGGCGCCATGAGCGCCGTTTTTTTATTGCTGCGGATTTAGCGACTGGCCAGGGCCTTGGCCATTTCCAGATGACTCTGCAGTTTCGGAAGGGTCTCGTCGGCAAACGCCTTGATCTCCGGCACGTCGGTGGTCTGGGCTTCCTGCTGGATCTGTTCGATGGCTTCTTCCGTGGCTTTGACCTGGCTGGCGGCGTAGGCCTGATCGAAACTGGCGCCTTCTTTGACTTCCGGCATCAACGCCTTGGCCTTGTCGGCGACTTCTTCGCGTGGCGCCACCGGGAGATCCAGTTTCTTGGCGATTTTCGCCAGGTGCTGGTTGGCGGTGGTGCGGTCGTTGATGACGACGATGGTGTAATCCTTGACCTCTTTGGATTCAGCCTTGCTGTGCGCCAGACGACTGGCCTCGATGTCGGCCATGCCTTTGGCCGAGGCCTCGTTGATGAAGTCGGCGGGCGACTGGGCAAAAGCGCTGCTGGCGAACAACCCCAGCAGGCTGACAAAACTGATGTGGCGTACTCGGGTGGCCATCCGGCTCATGGTCGCGCCCTCCTTCTGTGCAGATTCAAGCGGGAGCTTGCGCCCCCGCCTCTCAATCAAAACAACCTTCGCCGACTACTTCGATTTCTGAGCAGGCTTGCGGCCCATGTCGGTTTTTGGCTCTTTGTCGACAGTCGTGGTGGTGGTTTTCCCACCTTTGCGACCGGCTTCAGACGCCTTCGTTCGATCGTTGGCGAAGTTTCCCGAGTTCGAGTTTCTTGAGTTAGGCATGATTCTCTACCTCTTGGCATTGATCGTAAGCGAGCAGGTGCCCGCCTAGATTGAGAATTTCCTGACTGCCAAAGGTTTAGAAAAGTTGCCGTCGCCGCGACGAACGGTGAACCGCCAATCAGCTGTCCAGCCTTTTATGATTCTGCCGTTTGACGGCGTACATCACTTGATCGGCGTGACGAAACAGTTGCTGTTCCTCATCGCCATGCTCGGGATAACGGGCCACGCCGATGCTCGGCTCGATGTGCAGGTTGTGCCCGTCCAGGCGCATGGGTTGCACCAGTACCTGTCGGATTTTTTCCGCGACACTGTCGGCATCGTCGGCGGCGTGGACGCTGTGCAACAGCACCACGAACTCGTCGCCGCCGATCCGCGCCACGGTGTCGGTCTCGCGCACGCAGCCCTTGAGCCGGTTGGCCACCGCCTGCAACAGCATGTCGCCGACCCCATGGCCAAAGGTGTCGTTGACCTGTTTGAAACGATCCAGATCGACGTATAGCAGCGCCATGTGCCCGGCCCGTTCCCGCGCATGGTTCAGCGCAGCCTTGAGCCGGTCGCGCAGCAGTTCGCGGTTGGGCAACTGGGTCAGTTGGTCATACTGCGCCATGCGTCGAAGACGGGCGTGCAGTTGCTGGCGTTCGATGGCAGTGGCGACCTGGGCGCAGACGTATTGCAGCAGTTCCTTGTCGCGCTCGGTATAACGCTCGCCGCCGGGCAGGCTTTTGACGATCAGCGCGCCAATCGTGCGGTCTTTCGAACTCAGCGGCACGCCGAGCCAGCACGGCGATTGCTGTCCGGCCACCAGCGCGGCGAACTCCGGCGGCGCGTGGGGGCAATCCGGGGTCAGCAGGATTGGCTGGCCGCTGCGGATTACTTCCGCACACAGGCGCCCGGTGACGGTGCCGGGTTGTTCCGGTTGCAACTCGTCATCGTCGACGTGATAGGGAAAATTCAGCTGCGCGCAATGTTCGTCGTACAGCGCCACGGAGAAGTTCAGCGCCGGCAGCCACTCGCCGATGATCAGGTGGATGCGCTTGAACAGCGCCAGCAGATCCTCCGCCGCGTGCGCCGCTTCGGAGATCGCGTACAACGCCGCCTGACGGGATTCGGCGAGTTTGCGTTCGGTGATGTCCCGGGCCACGGCGATGCGCAGTTGATCGACCTCCGACCAGCGCGCCGACCACAGAATGTGCACGACGCTGCCGTCCTTGCGTACGTAGCGGTTTTCGAAATTGTGCTTGGGCTCGCCGCCCATGATGTCGCTCGCGGCGGCCAGGGTGCGCTCACGGTCGGCCGGGTAGACGTAGTCAATCATCGACTGGCCGATCAGTTCGTCAGGCGTGTAGCCGAGAATCCGCTCGCAGGCCGCGCTGACAAAAACGAAACGACCTTGCCTGTCGACCGCGCAAACGGCGTCCAGCAACAGATCGATGTAACTCGCCAGCGGCGCGGAATTTCGGCTTTTCATGGTTCAGAAAAGGTGTCCGGACAATGCAGCACTTATCCACCGTCCCTGACCCCGACCTCGCATCCTGCGATCGATTTCAAGCCTTGTTCGGCATCAACCCCGGCAGCGCATGCACCAGCGCGTTGATGGCAAAACCGATGAACATGATCCCGCACAATCGGGTGATCGCCAGTTCATGGCGCTGGTACAACGTACGCACCTGGCGCGCCCCGACGATGCCAATGAGGATAGCGTAGGCGAGCAATCCGCCGAGGAAACTCAAAGCGATCAGCATCGGCAGCATCGACCAGTTGAGCAGTTCGGCGCGGCTCGACAGCAGCGCAGTGAAGGTCGCCACCGCCACCGGGTAAGCCTTGGGGTTGGTCAGGCCGAACAGGATACCGTGCCAGAACGGCTGACGCGCCGCACCCTGCGGCTGCTCGCCATTACTGCGCTTGGCCCGCACCGCACGCCAGCCGAGCCAGAACAGGTACAGGCCGCTGAGTACGCCGAGCACATCGAACGCGGTACTGCCGATTTCCCGGGCGCCGACAATCGCGATCAGCGCGGTGCTGCACCAGATCACATCGCCCAGCAGATGCCCGCACAGAAACCCCGCCCCGGCCCGTCGTCCTCGCGCAGCGCCGATACCGAACACCGCCAGCACACCCGGCCCCGGCGTGATGCCGTAAATGAAACCCGAGGCCAGCACGGCCATTAGCAACGATGGAGTCATGAAAACCTGCAAGTCCCGGAAAACGTGGCCGCCAGTCTATCCCAGCGGTTTGTGAATATTCACGACTCGTTGAAAAAACGCATCCCCGCATAAGGCTTTTGCCGACACGCGGACAGTCGCGAGGCGAGATCGCCGACGTGGGCTTCGAGTTTGTGCCCGTCCGGGTCGAGGAAGTAGAACGACGCGCCTTCGCTGCGGTTGTCACGCCATTCCTCCACGTTGGCGGCGCGAAGCTGTTGCACAAACAGCGGGAAATCCGCTGCGCCAAGGCTGAAGGCGTAGTGGGTGTAATCGGCGGCGGACTCGGGTTGGCGTTGCGCATCGAGCGACAGGCACAACCACAGGCCCGGGAGCGACAGATAGGCACCGGCGTCCCACGTGGCTTCGACTCGCAGCTTCAGCACGTCGCGGTAGAACGCGAGGCTGCGATCCAGATCGGTGACGGCGAGGGTCAGATGGTTGAGGCCGGTGAGCATCGGGTCAGTAACCTCTGAGGTCTTCGGGGACGGTGTATTGCTTGCCGTCGTAGGTCAGGGTGATTTGGGTTTTCTTCAGCGGGGAATCCTGAGAAACGCATTCCTTGCCGGCCTTGACGGTTTTCATCGCCGTGCCGCTTGAGGTGACGATCAGGTCGGAATAGCCGTTGTGGCTGACCGGGCCTATTTCCACGGTTCGGCGAATTTGCAGACCTTCACCCACACAGTTTTCCAGCCACTCACCGTTATTCTTGTAGACCACCAGGCCATCAAGTACCGGGCGCAGTTTATTACCCTCGCGCACATAGAGTGTCAGGTCGGTTTTTTCGTAGGGGATGGCGCTTGAATTGTGCGAGAACTTTGACCGCAGCCCGAACGCGCGAACATCCGGGGCCAGGCGATAGCGAGCGGTATCGACCAGCAGATCGGTGAAACGAATGGCATCGGAATTGTAGGCACCGGGTTTCGCATACGTCGCCAGCGTCTTCCAGTTCCTGGTGTCGATGATCGCCAGATCCAGATCAAACACACCGGCATCGTCACTACCTGCATCCGGCACGTAGGTGGATTTGAGGGCAATCGCCTGATCCTTGAACGCCGGCCATGCCTTGCAACGTGCCATTGACTGGTCGCTGAAATCCTTGGTGACGCAGGAAACCTGGGCCTGGGCTGGACCGGTGATGGCCAGCAATCCGAGAGCGATGAAAAGTCGAGTTGGAGTGAGCATTGTTCTTCCTTGAAATAAGTCGCGTTGGCTCTGTATCACTCGATGGCTTTGAAACCTTTAGGCAAGACGTACGATTTTCCGTCGTAGCGAAGGGTTGTCAGTTCAGGACTACTGACACTGATTTTGTCTTCACAAGTATCGCCTTCGACGACATTGGTCGTCCCTGTCGTCTTGGTTTTGATGATCAGATCGGCATAACCATGGGAGCTGGTCTTGGCGATTTCTACCGTTCTGGTCGTCTCATATCGCTCGCCGGCGCAATCACCGTCCCATTCGCCGCCGTACTCATAAACCACTAATTGACTGAGCACGGGACGTAATTTAACGCCCTCTCTCACATAAAGAGAGAGGTGCGTTTCCTCAAGCGGGTTGAGGCGAGAGGCATTGGTGAATTGCACGCGAACGCCAAAGGCCCGTGCCTCGGGGGTGAGTTTGTAGCGTGCGGTATCGAGCGAGATATCTCGCAATGCCACCCCACCCGAGAAGAAAGCGGAGGCTTGGTGATAAGTGGCAACCGGTTCCGTTTGGTCGCTTTTAATGACCGATAAATTGAAATCATAAGTGCCGCTCGTGCCGGTGCCACCCGGCACGGAGCTGCGTTCAAATTTCGCATCCGCGCTGATGTTCAACCCCGGATACGCCGGCCACTGCTTGCACACGGAGAAATCCAGATCACCGATCACCGGCGCAGGCACACAATCAGCCAACACCTGCCCCGCCATCAACGCCCCACACAGCGCCACCCAACCAACGACCCCAGACTTCACTGTCACGCCCCGCTCCTTGATGTTTTTCAGCCGCGCACTATCCCCTGCTCAATCCGTCGATTCAACCAGTTCAACGCCTGATCCCCGCCCCGCCGTTTGTGCCACGCCGATACAAACGTGAACGGTGCAATTTCAAACGGAGGCGGCACGACGATCAGCGATTGGTCATCCACCTCATTCAACGCCCGCGAAGCGACGGTCAGGATCAGATCCGTGCCACTGATGAACTGCGGCGCAACGCTCCAGTGCGGCAGGCTGATGGCGACGCGACGGCGTTCGCGCAAGGCGGTCAGGGTGCGTTCGATTTCCGGGGTGCCGCTGCCGCGCATTTCCAGCAAGACATGGGGACGGGAGAGATAGGTTGGCAGGTCGAGCTGGCCGTCGGCCGGCAGGCTGTGGCGATCGAGCAAACACACGTAGCGTTCCTTGAACAGCGGCATGCTGCGCAGTTCACCCGGCAATTCGGGGAGTACGCCGGCGGCGAGGTCGATGTCGCCGTTGAGCAGCCCTTCGACCATGCCTTCGCGGCTCGCATGGCTGATCTGCAGATCGATGCCCGGCGCTTCCGCGCGCAAGGTGCGAATCAGCCCGGGCAGTATGATCGCCGCGCCGTAGTCCGACATCGCGAGGCGAAAGGTCCGACGGGCACTGGCCGGATCGAAGGTGTTCGGCGCCAGCAGCGATTGCACCTGGGCCAGAATTTCGGCCAGCGGCGCCGCCAGCTCCAGCGCCCGCGCGGTGGGCACCAGCCCGGAACCGGCACGCACCAACAATGGATCACCGAGCAAGTCGCGCAGACGCGCCAACGCGTGGCTGACCGCCGGTTGACTCAGGTGCAGGCGCTCGGCGGCGCGGGTCACGTGCTGCTCGCTTAGCAAGGCGTCGAGGATCACCAGCAGGTTGAGGTCGATGCGGCGCAGATCATTCATTCGATGCATGTTCCGGATACCAAAACAGAATTTAAATCTGCGCGACGAATACCCTAGAGTCCAGCAAAACCTTGCCGGAGAACGATCATGGGAACGATGCAGTGGGTCGGTTTGCTGCTGCTGGCGGTATTCGCCGGGGCGGTGGTGCCGTTTCAGAGTCCGATCAACATCAATCTGGCGCGGGGGTTGGGCCATCCGCTGTGGGCGACGCTGACCTCGCTGGTGGTGAGCGTGCTGGTGCTGTTGCCGGTGATTGTCGCCTTGCGTCTACCGTTGCCGTCGCTGGCCCTCGCCGGCAAGCTGCCGTTGTGGATGTGGACCGGCGGCGCGTTCGGGGTGTGCTTCGTCGCATTGGCGGTGGTGTTGCTGCCGAAGCTGGGGGCTTCGGGATTTCTGGCGCTGGCTTTGGCCGGGCAAATGATCACGTCAATCGTGCTGGATCACTTCGGCCTGTTCGGGCTGATGGAGAAACATCTGACGTTGCCGCGCCTGTTCGGCGCGGTGTTGTTGATGGCGGGGGTGGCGTTGATCCAGTTCTCCCCGACGCTGGAAAAGAGCGCCACAGCCGTTGGATAAGGGTTCAAGCGTAGGCTCTCTAGCACCGGACTTGTCGGGCATTTCATCGCTTCACAGCCCGGCAAGGCTTCGCCCTACAAGTAAATCTCCAACAGCCGTCAATGCTATCGGACGCAGCCGATTCTGACCTTGCATAGCTCTCTGAAAAGTCTGGCAACACACACAATTTGCAACACCCAATGGATTGCCCTGCTCAAGGAGAGCTGCCTATGAATCACCTGACGGAATCCGCCAACACTTTCTCCAATTACCGCAAAGTCATCGCTTTGGCAGACCACGATTGGGAGGCCGCCGAAGCCGGAAAAATCGCCGCACTCAACGTCGAGGTCAAAGGCTGCAATCACTTGCTTGATCAGCACGGGCGCCAACTTCATCATTTCTGCACCACCTCCTATCTGGGTCTCGACCACCACCCTGCCCTGCTTGAAGGCGCCATCGCGGCGCTGCGTGAAACCGGGACACTGCGCGTTGCCAATTCGAAAAACCGCTGCAAGCTGGCACTGCTCGATCAGTACGAAAACGAGCTGTCGCAATTGTTTGGCGCGGTGTGTCTGAGCAGTCTGTCCTGCAGCGCCGCGAGCGCCGGGATCCTGCCGCTGCTGGCCAGTGGCGTGTTCACGCACAACCGTCCGCCGGTGATGGTGTTCGACCGCTTGGCCCACTATTCGATGAATCACCTGAAAGCCAGTTGCGCCGACGAAACCCAGGTACTGACCGGCCCTCACAACGACATGGATTTTCTCGAATCGGTGTGCCAGCGCCACACAACCGTCGCCTATATCGCCGACGGTGCCTACAGCATGGGCGGCGTCGCCAACCTGGACGGCCTGCTGTATCTGAAAGAACGTTATGGCCTGTTTCTTTATCTGGACGACTCCCACGCATTGTCGGCGGTGGGCAGCAACGGTGCCGGCCTTGTACGGCCAAGAATGCCGGCACTGGAAGAGGACTGCCTGATCGTCGCTTCGCTGGCCAAATCGTTCGGGGCGAGCGGCGGTCTGGTGATGCTCGGCAATCAGCGGCAGAAGACATTGATCCAGCGTTACGGCGGGCCGAGCAACTGGTCGCAAAGCCTCAATTGCGCGGCCATTGGTGCGGGCCTCGCGTCGATCGAGCTGCATCGCAGTGCAGAACTGAGGGCCTTGCAGGTTCGGCTCCAGGCCAATATTCGCCTGTTCGACAGCCTCTTGAGCACCGAACAGCACGGCAGCTCCATGGCCATCCGCTTGATCAACTGTGGCGACGCCGCCCTGGCCAATCGAATCGCCATTGAACTGGCCGAACACGGTTTTTTCACCAGCGCCGTGTTTTTCCCGGTGGTAGCCCAGGGCAAAGCCGCGATCCGCGTTACGCTGCGCGCCGACATGGAATCGACACTGATCCACCACTTCTGTGATTTGATCACCGACCTGTTAATGACTCACGGTAGCGATCGCCACCGCTGAACCTTCACGGACGACTTATGAACCCCGGCCTCATTCTGCTTATCACCTGCTCCACCGTGTTCCTCGCCCAGTTGGGCATGAGCATTTACCTGCCGGCGCTGCCGCAGATCGCCGGACATTTGCAGGTCGATGCTCGGCAGGTGGCCTGGGGCTTGTCGCTGTACCTGATCGGCATGGCGCTGCCGATGCTGCTCTGGGGCAGTCTGGCCCAGCGCATCGGCCGCAAACCGGTGCTGCTGGCGGCGCTGGGGATTTATGGTCTGGCGAATCTGGCGCTGCCACTGGGTGCGACGCTGGAATCGTTCCTGCTGCTGCGACTGATTCAGGGGATTGGCGCCAGCGGCATTTCGGTGATGGCGCGGGTGCTGATTCGTGACAGCTTTCGGGGGGATCTGCTGGCAAAGGCGTTGTCGTGGATTTCGATTTCGTTCGTTGTCGCGCTGGGGATCGGGCAATACGCCGGTTCGCTCATTCAGGTGACGCTGGGCTGGCAGGCGATCTTTTATCTGCTGGGTGCGGTCAGCCTGTTGATGGCCGCGATTGTCTCGCGCCTGAATTTTCCGAAACTCGTCGAAGCGTCCACAACCGCTTCGCCCTGGGCGGTCTACCGAACGATCCTGATCCATCGGGCGTTTCTTCTGCCGGCGCTCGCGGGCGGTCTGGGTTATGGGGTGATCATCGCGTTCAACAGCGCTGTGCCGTTGATTCTGCAAGGCCCGTTCAACTGGTCGACGACTGAATATGGGTTGCTGGGCTGGCCGATCAGCGCCGCATATTTTCTGGGGGCGCTGGCGGTCAATCGCTTTGTGCTGCGTACCGGTCAGCACCGGTTGATGACACTGGGGGTTGGGCTGGTGATGGCCGGCACTGGCGTGATGCTGGCTGGCAGCCTGTTGGCCAGCTCGATGGCCTGGCTGCTTTGGCTGCCTTACTGCGTCGCCGTGTTCGGTCAGTCGCTGAACTATCCGATCAGCCTGTCACGGGCGAACGATGGCGCGCCGATTGCCGGCGCCTACGCAATGGCCCTGAGCGGGTTTATCCACCAATTGATGGCGGCGCTGATCGGCGCCGCGGCCAGCCTGTTCGCCAGTCCGCAAGCGTGGCCGCTATCGTTGCTGTGCTGCATTCTGGCGATGGGCGCGCTGCTCTGTACGAGAGGCACGCCCGTTCGCCTGCCCGCTTAAAACGCGCTGCGAAAAATCTCCTCGATCTGCCGCTGATCCGCCGCCCGCGGATTGGTGAAGCCGCAGGCGTCTTTCAGGGCGTTGGCGGCGAGCACCGGGATGTCGGTGCACTTGGCGCCCAGATCACGCAGGCCGCCGGGAATCTCCACGTCTCTAGCCAAACAACGGATCGCATCAATCGCGGCTTTTGCGCCCTCCTCCGGACTGAACCCGCGAATATCGGCGCCCATGGCGTGGGCCACGTCAGTGAGGCGGTCGGCGCAGACCAGCGCGTTGAACGTCTGCACATGCGGCAACAACACCGCGTTGCACACCCCGTGAGGCAGATCGTAGAAACCGCCCAACTGGTGCGCCATCGCGTGCACGTAGCCAAGGGACGCATTGTTGAACGCCATGCCCGCGAGGAACTGCGCGTACGCCATGTTTTCCCGCGCGGCCAGGTCGCTGCCGTCGCGCACGGCCAGACGCAGGTTGTTGCTGATCAGGGTCATGGCCTTCAGCGCGCAGGCGTCGGTGATCGGGTTGGCGGCGGTGGAAACGTAGGCTTCGATTGCATGGGTCAGTGCGTCCATGCCGGTGGCGGCGGTCAGGCCTTTCGGCATGGCGACCATCAGCGCCGGGTCGTTGACCGACAGCAGCGGCGTGACGTTGCGGTCGACGATGGCCATTTTCACGTGGCGGGTTTCGTCGGTGATGATGCAGAACCGGGTCATCTCGCTGGCCGTGCCGGCGGTGGTGTTGATGGCGATCAGCGGCAGTTGCGGCTTGGTCGATTGATCGACGCCTTCGTAGTCACGGATCTGCCCGCCGTTGGTGGCGCACAACGCGATGCCCTTGGCGCAGTCGTGTGGCGAGCCGCCGCCGAGGGACACCACGAAATCACAGTGGCTGTCCTTGAGCAGCGCCAGCCCGGCCTCAACGTTGGCGATGCTCGGGTTCGGTTTGGCGCCGTCGAAGATCACTGAATCGATGTCCTGCATCGCCAGTTTCTCGGCAATCATGGTCGCCACGCCAGCCCTGGCCAGACCGGCGTCGGTGACGATCAGCGCCTTGCGAAAACCGTAGTTGCGGATCGCATTCATTGCTTCGTCGAGGCAGCCGCTGCCCATGATGTTTACCGCGGGAATGAAAAAGGTGCTGCTCATGGCGCGTCTCCTGGCTGGGGCCGAATCGACGCTTGCAATTCGGCGGGTGCGCAAAGGATCGACCGATCGGTCACGGCGGATGTTGATCTGGCTCAATGCCCGCTCGTGATAAAGTCGCCGTCCATCTGCCCCTTTGTTTTGAGACGTGCCCTGCAATGAGCGATTTTCTGGATGTCGACGCCACCCTCGAAGACTGGAACGCGTTGCGCGCCACTACCGACTTCAGCGGTCTGCTGCTGGGCAACGGCGCCAGTCGCGCGGTGTGGGACGATTTCGGCTACGACTCGCTGTTCGAAAACGCCCGCACGGTGGAAGAGAAGCCCCTGAGCCCGTCGGAACTGAGCGTGTTCGACGCGATGCAGACGCGCAGCTTCGAGCAGGTGCTCGGCGCGCTGAAAACCACCAGCCGGGTCAACAAGGCTTTGGCCGTCAGCTCGGCCGCGCCGCGCAACCGCTACTACGCGATCAAGGAAGCGCTGATCAACACCGTGCACGCGGTGCACATCCCGTGGCGGCTGATCGAAGCCTCGACTTTGGCGACCCTGAACAGCGAACTGGCGCGTTATCGCACGGTGTTCACCACCAACTACGACCTGCTCAATTACTGGGCCCTGCAACATCAGGGCGAGGTGATCGACGACCTGTTCAACGGCCCCGATGCGAGTTTCGATTTGTGCGAAAGCAGCACGGAAAAACCGCGTCTGCTGTACCTGCACGGCGGTCTGCACCTGGTGCGCAATCAGGACGGCACCGCGCGCAAACTGACCGCCACCGAGGGCACGCTGCTCGGCAG
The DNA here is from genome assembly GCF_002884345.1 of Pseudomonas sp. GW456-12-10-14-LB2. Lineage (NCBI taxonomy): Bacteria > Pseudomonadati > Pseudomonadota > Gammaproteobacteria > Pseudomonadales > Pseudomonadaceae > Pseudomonas > Pseudomonas sp. GW456-12-10-14-LB2. Next base: position 7,053 of record NZ_POHV01000014.1, on the reverse strand, counting down.
TTTCGCGATCAACAACACGATCAAGACGCTCGACGACGTGCCGCTGTTCGTCAACGAAGGGCCGAGCGCCGACAAGCTCAAGACCATCCGCAGTTCCGATTACCTGTCGTTCTGCTACGACCAGTTACTCGGTCACGGCGACAACCTGTGCATCTTCGGCCACGCCCTCAGCGAGCAGGACAACCACCTCGTGCGCGCCCTGCGTCTGGCGAAACCGAAGACCGTGGCGATCTCGATCTACCCGCGCAGCGCGGCGTTCATCCAGCACCAGAAGCGGCACTACGCGAAGCTGTTCGAGGGCACGGGTGTCGAATTGCGGTTCTTTGATTCCAAGAGCCATGCGCTAGGGAATCCGAAGCTGTCGGTGCCGGTCGAGGTCTGATCACTCCTCGCTGCTGTGCACCACCACCAGCAACTGCGCCTGCACCTCGCCCACTGAGCGGATGCGATGGGGTTTCTGCGCATTGAAGTGCAGCGCATCGCCCCGCTCCAGCAGCACCCGTTCGTTCACGAAGTCCACTTCGACTCGACCTTCGTGGACGAACAGAAACTCCTCGCCCAAGTGTTCCTTGAAGGTTTTGTCGGTGAATTCGCTCGGCGGGTAAATGATAAACGGCAGCAGGCTGCGCTCGCTGACCTGATGAGCCAGCACCGCGTAGCCTGGGCTGTGGTCGTTGGCCGCCAGCGACTGGCGTTCGTGGCTGCGCACCAGGCTGTAGCTGTCGAGGCTGACGTTGTCTTCGGAGAACAGCTCCTCGACTTTCACGTTCAGCGCCTTGGCCAGTTTCAGCGCGGCGGCAATCGACGGCGTGTTCAACCCGCGCTCGACCTTCGACAGGTAACTCTTGGTCATGCCGGATTTCTCGGCCAGCGCCTCAAGGGTTACGCCAAGTTTTTTTCTCAATAATTTCAAACGGATAGACATGCGAAGCGATTAATCCAGCAAAGGAAAGACGATTTGTCCTTGCCAATGACACAAAGTGTCATATAGCCTCTTAAGTGTCATCCATGGCAACCATCACAGGACACGGATATGGCGAAGACATTAGCACTACCCAAAGACGAACTGGTCAAGCAAGCGCTGACCCAGATGCAAAAAAGCCTGGCGGATAATACGTGGACAGACCGGCAAAAGCTGGCCCTGACCTGCCGGATCCTGTTCGAGAACGGCCACGATTCGGGCCTCGCCGGGCAGATCACCGCCCGTGGCCCGCAGCCGGGCACTTACTACACTCAGCAACTGGGCCTGGGTTTCGACGAAATCACCGCGAGCAATCTGCTGCTGGTCAACGAAGACCTGGAAGTGCTCGAAGGCCACGGCATGGCCAACCCGGCCAACCGTTTCCACAGCTGGGTGTACCGCGCCCGGCCGGACGTGAACTGCATCATCCACACTCACCCGACGCACATTGCCGCGCTGTCGATGCTGGAAGTGCCGCTGCAGATTTCCCACATGGACCTGTGCCCGCTGTACGACGATTGCGCGTTCCTTGAAGGCTGGCCGGGTGTGCCGGTGGGCAACGAAGAAGGCGAGTTGATTGCCGGGGCCTTGGGCGACAAACGGGCGATCCTGCTTTCCCATCACGGTCAACTGTCCACCGGCACGACCATCGAGGAAGCCTGCGTCATCGCGCAACTGATCGAGCGCGCCGCCAAACTGCAATTGCTGGCAATGGCCGCCGGGACGATCAAGCCGATCATCCCCGAGCTGGGTCGCGAGGCGCATGACTGGGTGTCGAAACCCAAGCGCCACGCCGCAGCCTTCAACTACTACGCCCGGCAGAACCTGCGTCAGCACGCCGATTGCCTGAACTGAACACCTCATCCTTGCGGAGCACTCTCATGTCCAATATTCACGGCATCATCGGCTACACCATCACCCCGTTCGGCGCCAACGGCGAAGGCGTTGACCTGCCGGCCCTCAGCCGCTCCATCGACCGTCTGATCGCCGGCGGCGTCCACGCCATTGCGCCACTGGGCAGCACCGGCGAAGGCGCCTACCTGAGCGATGCGGAGTGGGACCAGGTCGCCGAATTCAGCATCAAGCACGTCGCCAAACGCGTGCCGACCGTGGTCAGCGTGTCCGACCTGACCACCGCCAAAGCGGTGCGCCGCGCACGCTTCGCCGAAGCCCACGGCGCCGACGTGGTGATGGTGCTGCCGACGTCCTACTGGAAACTCACCGAGGCGGAAATCCTCGCCCACTACCGCGCCATCGGCGACAGCATCGGCGTGCCGATCATGCTCTACAACAACCCGGCCACCAGCGGCACCGACATGTCGGTGGAGCTGATCCTGCGTATCGTCAACGGCGTGGAAAACGTGACCATGGTCAAGGAGAGCACCGGCGACATCCAGCGCATGCACAAGCTGCAACTGCTGGGCGAAGGCCGGGTGCCGTTCTACAACGGCTGCAACCCGCTGGCGCTGGAAGCCTTCGCTGCTGGGGCCAAAGGCTGGTGCACGGCGGCACCGAACCTGATCCCGCAGCTCAACCTGGATTTGTACGAAGCCACACTGGCAGGGGATCTCGGCAAGGCGCGGGAGCTGTTCTACCGCCAGTTGCCGCTGCTGGACTTCATCCTCAAGGGCGGTTTGCCGGCGACGATCAAGGCCGGTCTGCGACTGACCGACCTGGAAGTCGGCGATCCACGCTTGCCGGTGTTCCCGCTGAGCGAAGCCGGGCGTAATCAGTTGCAGGCCATTCTCAAAAGCCTGAGCTGATTTCAAGGTACATACCAACCCTGTGGGAGCGAGCTTGCTCCCACAGGGTTTTGTGTTGGATTCAAAGCACCGGCAGTGTCTTGTCCTTGATCACTTTGGACGGCCCGTTGGTCTTGACGCTGGCGATGCCTTTGGCACACGCCGCGTCCGATGAATAGGATTCGCTGCTGCCGATGATCTGGTGATTGGCCGCCTTGAGGTTGAAGTAAGGATGGCCGTCCTTCGTCGATTTTTTCTCGTAGCGGTCATCCAGCAGGCTGTTGGTCTGCACCGAGGCAATGCCGTTTTCGGCGGCCGTGCGGGTGGTGTACAGCTCGCTGGTCAGAATGGTTTCTGCATTCGCCGCTTTCAGCACGAACCTGTACTGGCCGTTGCTGCTTTTACTGATTTCGTACCATCCGGACATGCTGTTTTTCTCCTTTTCGAGGTGTCACAGGGTGATTTTAGTCCCAAGCAAACCAAGGAAACCGGCCAGCCATTTCGGGTGCGCCGGCCAGGCGGGCGCGGTGGCCAGGTTGCCCTGGACATGGCCGTCCGTGACCGGGATGTCGATGTAGGTGCCGCCAGCCAGCCGGACTTCCGGGGCGCAGGCCGGATAGGCGCTGCACTCGCGACCTTCGAGAATCCCCGCCGCCGCCAGCAGTTGCGCGCCGTGACAGACAGCGGCAATCGGCTTGCCGGCCTTATCGAAAGCTCGCACCAGTTCGAGGACTTTTTCATTCAGCCGCAGGTATTCCGGCGCACGCCCACCGGGCACCAGCAGTGCGTCGTAATCCTTGGCATCGACCTTGGCGAAATCGAAGTTCAGGGCGAACTGGTGACCGGGCTTTTCGCTGTAGGTCTGGTCGCCTTCGAAATCGTGGATCGCGGTGCGCACGGTCTTGCCGGCGGCTTTATCCGGGCACACGGCGTGCACGGTGTGACCGACCATTTGCAGGGCCTGGAACGGCACCATCACTTCGTAGTCTTCGACGTAATCGCCGACCAGCATCAGAATCTTTTTCGCGGCCATGGACAGGACTCCTCTGGTGAATGCGCAGGAATATTCACAGTAGCCCAAGGACCGCGATGGCGTTCGCAAACTGTATGGATAACTCTGCGCTCAGCTGTAACAGGCCGATTGCCGTGGTTTGTGGCTAGATGAAGACACCTCCCTGCCACCCTCGAATCTGGTTGCCCTCATGTCTTCGCGCGAAAACACCGGCATGGCCCTCGGCCTGCTCGGCGTGGTGATTTTCAGCCTTACCCTGCCCTTCACCCGCATCGTGGTGCAGGAACTGCACCCGCTGCTCAACGGCCTGGGCCGTGCGTTGTTCGCGGCGATTCCGGCGGCGGCGCTACTGTTGTGGCGACGGGAAAAGTGGCCGACCTGGAAGCAAGTCAAAGGCCTGAGTCTGGTGATCGCCGGGGTGATTCTCGGTTTCCCGGTGCTGTCGGCGTGGGCCATGCAGACCTTGCCGGCGTCCCATGGCGCGCTGGTCAACGGTTTGCAGCCGCTGTGCGTGGCGCTGTACGCCGCGTGGCTGTCCCATGAACGTCCGTCGAAAGCCTTCTGGGCCTGCGCCGCGTTGGGCAGTGCGCTGGTGCTGGGTTATGCGTTGTACACCGGTGCCGGCAGCATTCAGGCCGGGGATTTGTTGATGTTGGGTGCGATCGCGGTAGGCGGTCTGGGTTATGCCGAGGGCGGGCGTCTTGCCCGCCAGATGGGCGGCTGGCAAGTGATCTGCTGGGCGCTGGTGCTGTCGACGCCGCTGCTGATCGGCCCGGTGCTGTATCTGGCTTTCCAGCATCAGGGCGCGGTGTCGGCGAAAACCTGGTGGGCCTTCGGCTACGTCGCGCTGTTTTCGCAGTTCCTGGGGTTCTTCGCCTGGTACGCCGGGCTGGCCATGGGGGGCATTGCCCGGGTCAGTCAGATCCAGTTGCTGCAGATCTTCTTCACCATCGCGTTTTCCGCACTGTTCTTTGGGGAACACGTGGAGCCGATCACCTGGCTGTTCGCCTGCGGGGTGATCGCGACGGTGATGCTCGGGCGCAAGACCGCGGTGCGCCCGGCTCAACCGGGCACGTTACCGGCGGGGGTTCAGCTCAAGCCTTGAGCTTCAGCAGGCCATCGGCGAGCAGCAGGGTTTCGAGGCAGTGCTCGCTGATCTGGTAGAACGCTTTCAATTCCTGAATCTTCACCAGCAGCTGAGTCGGGTCCACCGGCTCGGCGCGCTTCACGGCGAGGATCATCTTGTTCTTGTTGGTGTGGTCCAGCGAGATGAACTCGAACACCTTGGTCTCGTAACCGCAGGCTTCAAGGAACAGCGCACGCAAGCTGTCGGTAACCATTTCCGCCTGCTGGCCCAGGTGCAAGCCGTATTGCAGCATCGGCTTGAGCAGCGCCGGGCTCTGGATCTGCAAGCGGATCTGTTTGTGGCAGCACGGCGAGCACATGATGATCGAGGCGCCGGAACGGATGCCGGTGTGGATCGCGTAGTCGGTGGCGATGTCGCAGGCATGCAGGGCGATCATCACGTCCAGCTCGCTCGGCGCCACGCTGCGCACATCACCGCATTTGAACACCAGCCCCGGGTGTTCCAGCTTCGCGGCGGCGGTGTTGCACAGGTTGACCATTTCTTCGCGCAGCTCGACGCCAGTGACTTCGCCCTCGGCCTTCAACGTGTTGCGCAGATAGTCATGGATGGCGAACGTCAGATAACCCTTGCCCGAACCGAAATCCGCCACCCGCACCGGTTTGTCCAGGGCCAGCGGCGACGAGGTCAGCGCGTGGCTGAAGACTTCGATGAACTTGTTGATCTGCTTCCACTTGCGCGACATCGCCGGAATCAGCTCGTGCTGGGCGTTGGTCACGCCCAGATCCTTGAGGAACGGCCGGTTCAGATCGAGGAAGCGATTTTTCTCGCGGTTGTGCTCGGCGGACGGCACTTCGCGCAATTGCTGGGGTTTGCTCATGAACAGCGAGCTCTTGCCCTTTTTGCTGTATTCGAGCTGGGCTTCGTCAGTCAACGCCAGCAAATGCGCATTTTTGAACGCCGCCGGCAGCAGCCCGGCAATCGTCGCCACCGCTTCGTCCAGCGGCAGGTTCTTGGTGATGTCGCGGGTCTTGTAGCGATAAACGAACGACAGGCACGGCTGCGCCTTGACCGTCACAGGCTTGATGATGATCCGCTGCAGATCCGCTTCTTCGCCGACGTACTTGGCCAGCACCAGTTTGATGAAGCCGTTCTGTTCGAGGCTGGTTTGCAGCAGCTCGATGAACCGGGCGTGGTGATCGGGCGCCGGTTTGGCAGATGCGGAAGGAGCGGTAACGGACATGGGAAAAAGCGGCCTCGGACGGGCAAATCGGGAATGGACGCTAGTTTAGGGGGGATGGGGGTTGGGGACACGCTCTTATTTACCGAACGGCGTTTAAAAGCGGCCCTCACCCCAGCCCTCTCCCGGAGGGAGAGGGAGCCGACCGAGATGTCTTTCGCTATCCATCGACCTGAAATATCGAGTCGATTATGGATTCAACGCCAATCGTTCAAGTCGGTGTATCTCCTCAATATCCCCCAATCGGCTCCCTCTCCCTCCGGGCGGTCCGACGTTTCGGGAGGGCTGGGGTGAGGGCTGCGATATCAAGTCTTACAACACTGCCGAAACTACCCCAACACCACCAAGCGATTGGGCAACTCATTCCTGACCTGCGTCACTGGCACATGCACCTTGAGCAACTCGCCGCACGCCTCGATACAAGTGACGAAGCCCTGCAACGTCTGCCCCTGCCGTACCTGCTCGGTAAACGCCGCGACAATCGAGTCCCAGCTCTTGTTATCCAGCTTTTTGGAAATCCCTTCATCCACCAGAATTTCCACGTAGCGCTCCGCCTCGCAGACAAAAATCAGCATGCCGGTGCTGCCCACCGTGTGATGCAGGTTCTGTTCGAGAAACTGCCGACGCGCCAGGTTCGAGGCGCGCCAGTGCCGAACGTGGCGCGGGATCAGATGAGTGGTGACCTTGGGCAGGCGAAACACCAGGCACAGCACGACAAAACTGACCCACTGCACCAGCAACAGGCTGTGCATCGTCAGCCAGCCCGTCAGGTAATGCACGATCCCCGGCACCACCAGCGCCAGCAGACTGGCCCACAGCAGCGGGATGTACGCGTAGTCGTCGGCGCGGGCCGCGAGCACCGTCACCAGTTCGGCGTCGGTGTCGCGCTCGACCCGGGCGATGGCCTCGGCGACCTTGCGTTGTTCGTGTTCAGTCAGTAATGCCATGTCGTGAAGTGCCTGCTCATTATTGTTATCACCAGCCGCCGGAGGACCCGCCCCCGCCGAAACTGCC
>NZ_POHV01000148.1:0-273 GCF_002884345.1 Pseudomonas sp. GW456-12-10-14-LB2 | reverse complement strand
CTCCTGGAACGTGTACTCGGCCTGGAGCCGGGTGTTCACGAAGACAAGCGTGGTCCGGTGATCCTTGATGAGCTCGTAGATCGCCGGCATCGAGTGCCAGGCCGTGTGGCCGGAGATCGGCAGCGCCCGGCCGAGGTCGAGCATGCGAAGATCCGCCTTCGCGCCGCCGGCCACCGTGACGAGGTCGGCCATGGGCGTCTCGACGGGGGCCCTCTCCCGTGCGGGAGAAAGTCGCGAGGAGGCCGAGCCTCCTCCCGGAAGGCTCCGGCCCTC
>NZ_POHV01000147.1:0-273 GCF_002884345.1 Pseudomonas sp. GW456-12-10-14-LB2 | reverse complement strand
ATATTCGATCATGCGCGTCGGTCCGGCCACCCAGACCTCGCCGACCGCGCCCGGGGCCACGTCCTCGCCGTCGTCACCGACCAGGCGCAACTCGACACCGGGGGCCGCGAAGCCGACCGATTCCCCGTGCGCCTCGACCTGCGAGGCGGGCAGGAAGCTGCAGGCCGATCCGAACTCGGTGAGGCCGTAGCCGTGCACCAGCCGAAGATGCGGCCAGCGCTCGAGCATCTCCCGGGACCAGGCCGCCGGCATGGGCGAACCGCCGAACAGGAC
>NZ_POHV01000146.1:0-273 GCF_002884345.1 Pseudomonas sp. GW456-12-10-14-LB2 | reverse complement strand
CCAACATGGGCTTCGCCCGGGCCGCGGGCGTGCCGGTGGTGCTGGTGGGCGACATCGACCGGGGCGGCGTCATCGCGCAGCTGGTGGGCACCCATGCGGTCCTCGAGCCGGGGGACCGTGCCGCCGTCCGGGCCTTCGCGATCAACAAGTTCCGGGGCGACCCGGCGCTCTTCGCGGACGGCCTGCGGGCCATCGAGGAGGCCACGGCCTGGCCGTCGCTCGGCGTCCTGCCCTGGTTCGCCGAGGCGTGGCGCCTGCCGGCCGAGGACGTGA
>NZ_POHV01000145.1:0-273 GCF_002884345.1 Pseudomonas sp. GW456-12-10-14-LB2 | reverse complement strand
CCTTGAGGGGCGGGACGTTGCGCGAGGGGTGGAGCCGAAAGGCGCCGGGAAGGGTCACTCGGCAGCCTGCGCGCCCTGGCCCTGGGGCTCCTTGTCCTTGTCGAACTCCAGGAGCTCGACCATGACGCCGAGGTCCGGCACGGTGTCGTAGTAGGCGTAGAGCCCGTGGCCGCCGTCGAACTCGCCGCGCTGGAGCAGGCCGTGGCCCCTGCCCTCGAGGTAGGCGCCGCGCTTGGTGACGTTGCGGGTGCGAAGGCGATGTGGTGGCAGCCG
>NZ_POHV01000144.1:0-274 GCF_002884345.1 Pseudomonas sp. GW456-12-10-14-LB2 | reverse complement strand
GCAGTCGCCTGCGCAAAGGTCCGGCTTTGCTATCTGTTGCCGCGACACTTGGATGGCCGCAACCCGGATTTCAGATCCTTTGAAGAGGTCTCGCTTGCCTCGGGGGACCCGGGGGCGGCAATCTGTTCGTCGTGGACGAGATTACTTCTTTTTCTTGGAAGTCTTCTTTGCCACCTTCTTGGTGGCTGCCTTCGCGGTTTTCTTTGCCTTCTTTGCTTTCTTGGCCATGTCGTCCTCTGTCGAAAAAATTCGCTCGATGAGCATGCGCACGCCG
>NZ_POHV01000143.1:0-274 GCF_002884345.1 Pseudomonas sp. GW456-12-10-14-LB2 | reverse complement strand
CGTCAAGGTGATGATTTCGGCCGGGTTCTTTGCCGTCTATGAGGAGCTTGGTCCGGCCTTCGAGAAATCGACGGGACACAAGCTCGTCACGACGCGCGGTCCTTCGGTCGGTGATTCACCGGAAGCGATTCCGACGCGTCTGTCCCATGGCGAGCCGGCCGACGTGGTGATCATGGACGGCAGTGGCGTGGACCTGCTGGAGCAGCGCAATCTGGCGCGGCCCGGAAGCCGGATGCCGCTCGCGGAATCCTTCATCGGCATGGTGGTCCGGGCC
>NZ_POHV01000142.1:0-275 GCF_002884345.1 Pseudomonas sp. GW456-12-10-14-LB2 | reverse complement strand
GTCGCGCACCGTCCTCTCGTAGTGCGCCTCCCGGGCGCGCGCCACGCGCGGGGGCAGAGCAGGGGCGCCGGTGCCGACGATGGGCACGATGCCGCCGCCCAGACCTTCGCCCGTCGGCTGCGGCGGCAGCCCGGGCTTCCACACCCACTTCTCTCCCCGGTCCTTCAACCACCGGCCCTCGCGTGACGTGACGCTCCAGAAGGGATCGGCCGAGACCCAGAACCACTCGCCCGAGTCCGCCTGCCGGTAGGTGCCGTTGTTGGTCGGGCTCCAGC
>NZ_POHV01000141.1:0-275 GCF_002884345.1 Pseudomonas sp. GW456-12-10-14-LB2 | reverse complement strand
GGGGCAAGCGCAGGCGCTGCGCGAGGCGGCGAGCGAGGCGGGGCATCAGCTCGGCGGCTTGCGCAGCGAGCAGGCGGCGGCGCTGCGGCGGACGCAGGAGCTGGCGGCGGCGCGCGTGCGGCTGGCCGAGGACCGTGCGCGCGAGGGATCGCTGGCGAGCGATGCCGCCGAAGCGATCGCGCGGCTGGCCGAGGAGAGCAAGGCGCTGGAGGCGCGGCTGGCCGAGGCGACCGCGCGCATCCCGGAGCTGGAGACGCGGCTGAGCGAGGCCGAGC
>NZ_POHV01000140.1:0-275 GCF_002884345.1 Pseudomonas sp. GW456-12-10-14-LB2 | reverse complement strand
TGCGTCGCAGACTGGCGCCGACATAGCCGTCCCGTTCAAAGTTGTGGGCGGCTACGGCAAGTATTCTGCTTCTCACCTCATCGCGGTGAGGTCGTTCTACTGCGGCAGGCATCACAAGTTGTCGTCTTTCGAGGAATCCAGAACTAGATCGGTGGCGGTACCACCGGTATCGGATACCAATGGTATCCGTCTCTAGGGTCCAGCCCAAATCGGTCGGCTAGGGTAGAAAACCCGAGTGTCGTCGTGACGAGGAGGGTCATGCCATTGTCGTTATC
>NZ_POHV01000139.1:0-275 GCF_002884345.1 Pseudomonas sp. GW456-12-10-14-LB2 | reverse complement strand
GTCGAGCACCACACCGTCGAGGAGGGCGGCCCCCGCCTCGGCGGCGATCCGGTCGAGCTCGCCGAAGGTGCCCTCGCGCAGGTCGATGCGGGGCTCGCCGGGCAGCCAGGCGGCGGCCAGGCGGTGGGCCTCGGGGTCGCGGTCGATGCCGATCACCCGCCCGGCGCCCGCCTCCAGGAGGCCGCGGGCGTAGCCCCCCGCGCCAAAGGTGCCGTCGAGCCAGGTCCCGCGCACGGGAGCGCAGGCAGCGAGAAGGGGCGCCAGGAGCACGGGGA